>JAQULN010000068.1 GCA_028718575.1 Candidatus Krumholzibacteriia bacterium
ATAATCTTGCCACAAGTATGGTTGCTCCAAATCAACCCAGAGGCGCGCACCCAACCCCCTTCGATGACCGGCCGGAGCCTCTCGTCCAGATCACGGGTTATTTGGGTTGCCGACACGCATCCTCCCCTTGGAGGCACGCGTGCTATGAACGCTTCAGCCTCCTCCACTGACGACGCAAGAACCAGGCGTAGAGCAGTATGGGCCGGTTTTCCCTTCCGAAGGCAATCCCGCCCCAGAGCCCATGCGACACGATGTCCATAGGAGACTTCCCTTCCGGCCATCCCAGCCTGAGCACACACAATGAGTGCCCGTGGCAGAGCCGACCGCTTTGGAACTCAAGGCCTTTTACCGCTCACCACTAGAGAACCACCGGCCGGTCCGGCAGCTCGTTGGCATTGCCGTCGCGCGGTGGAAAATGCGCCGCGAGCAGTTCGGTAATTTCGCGGATGCCGCCCAGTGTTCCCTGCTCAAATTCACCGTTGCGGTAAGCATGCTCGATACGGCCGCAAATCGCATTCCAGTCGCGCTGCGCGACTTTCGCGCTGATGCCGCGGTCGGCAACAATCTCGATCCTGCGGTCGACGAGTTGCACGTAAATCAGCACGCCGCTGTTGTGCTCGGTGTCCCAGACGCGCAGATTCGCAAACACCTCCAGCGCCCGTTGCCGCGTGGTCTGCCCGCGCCACAGCGGCAGCGGATGCAGACCGGCCTCGACCGCAAAGCGCAACTCGCCGTCGTGCGTATTTTCCGACTCACTGATCGCGCGTTCGATGGCTTTCAGTGTCCGTCGCGAAAACGCGCGGCTGACGACCCAATGCGGTGTGAACAGGTGCTTGAACATGCGCGTGATCTTCATGTCACCAGCTCCCGGACGCGCCGCCGCCGCCCGAGCTGCCGCCCCCGCCACTGAATCCCCCGCCATCGCCGAATCCGCCACCGGCCGAATAGCCGCCCCAACCGCCGATTGTGCCAGGGCTCGTGCCGCCGAACAGTGAAAGAATGAACGCAATAATCGCAACAACGATACCGATCAGAACCGCGCCGCCTATCATCCACGCGATACCACCCGCAATCGCACCGACGATGCCGGCGCCGACGAACCTGCCGAACATCGCACGCAGTACGCCACCGACAACAAACACCAGGATAAAGCCGAATATCAGCAGGGATTTAAGATCCATGCCGCCGACCGGCTGCTGGCGCGCTGTAGGCGACGGCAGCACTTCACCGTCGATCACGCCGACTATGCGCGCGAGCCCGGCACTTATGCCGCCATAGAAATCGCCTTGCTTGAAATGCGGCGTAATATCTTCCGCAATGATGCGTTTGGCGATTGCGTCCGGCAGCACGCCTTCGAGCCCGTAGCCGACTTCGATCCTCAGGTGGTGGTCTTCCTTGGCTACGACCAGCAGCACGCCGTCATCCACGCCCTTGCGGCCGAGCTTCCAGCTTTCCTCGACACGCACCGCATACTGCTCGATTGTCTCCGGCTGCGTCGTCGGCACAATCAATACCGCAATCTGGCTGCCTTTGCGCTGTTCGAAGGTCGCGAGGTTCTGTTCGATCATCGCCTGCTGCTGGACGGACAGCGTGTCGGTGAGGTCGGTGACGCGGCGCTTCAGCGGCGGCACCGCAACGTCCGCGACTGCGAACGACGCGGCCAGCAGCACCCACGCCGCGAGCAGGACCCGCGGCCACGCGTGCCGAGCCGAGCCCTGCCTCATTGGATTACTTGCCCTGCGCAGGAGCCGGAATGGCTGTCGGCGTTGCACCGAAATCGACGTTCGGCGCGGTCGAGATTCCCTTCTCGTTTTCGACCGTGAACTGCGGCTTTTCCTTGAAACCAAACATCATCGCGGTGAGATTCATCGGGAACTGCACGACCGTAGTGTTGTACTCCTGTACCGATTTGATATAGCGGTTACGCGCGACCGTGATGCGGTTTTCCGTGCCTTCGAGCTGCGCCTGCAGGTCGCGGAAATTCTGGTCAGACTTCAGATCGGGATATTTTTCCACCACCACCATCAGGCGCGACAGCGCGGAAGTCAGTTCGCCCTGCGCTGCCTGGAATTTCTGGAAAGCGGCCGGATCGTTGACAAGTTCGGGAGTGGCCTGAATGCTGCCGACCCTGGAACGCGCATTGGTCACGCCGAGCAGCACCTGCTGTTCCTGCACGGCAAAGCCCTTCACCGTGTTCACCAGGTTGGGCACGAGGTCTGCGCGCCGCTGGTACTGGTTGACGACTTCGGCCCAGCTTGCCTTGATCTGCTGATCGCCGGCCTGCATCGTGTTGTAACCGCAGCCGCCGAGCCCCAGCATGGCGACCAGCAACGTACACGTCATCAGCATTCGTTTCATAACAGTCTCCTGGAAAGATAGACAGCCCCACCCAGATGGGGCCGTCTTGCCGGGTTGCAGGGCCTGTACGGTCTCTACCGCAACATGCAGCGCTTCCCACGCGTTCGCCTTGTCGGGCAGGCTGCGCAGCAGGTACGCCGGCTGGTAGGTCATGATCATTTGATGGGAATTTACCTGTGGGGAGATTACAACTTAGAGCGGAAGGAATCAAGGGGATGTTGTAGCTTGTGGTCAAGGTTGTAGCAAAACGCAGGGTCCGCCTTTTATTCTCATGAGTTCCCCTATTTCTTGTCGTAAGATCCCCGCTAGAGGTCAGATGGACCGGCAGCAGATCACTTCTTCGCGATTGTGGATTGTCCAGCGATGACGGAATCTGCTAAGAACATTGAGATACCCCGCGTCCGAGATCCCCGCCATGGGCGTAAGGTATTCGGCTAGCCGACCTGAGAATCAAGCAGAAATGAGTAATGTGTCCCCGGCATTTACCACAAGCAACGCATCGTCCTCAATGTATCCAAGCGGCCAGGCCGACATGGAACTGTGCGATTAGCCAAGCTCGACGTGTTCAATGAAAACCAGCCGCCGGTCTTTCTTCGTTGGGATCCGGTCGTACGGCATCGCGTCGTCTACGAGGTATTCTTCGTATTCCGCGATCGCGAGACGGTAGCGCGCGGTGCCGCCGGGGGCTTGCGGAAGCGTAACCGTGCCTTCCCACAACGTCGGTGTGACGAAGATGTGATCGATCAAGCCCTCGTCGATCAGCGCTTGAAATTCGCGATGCCGCAATAGATCCGTCGCGCGGACGCGGGCGCGGTTGGGCGTTGATGTCGTCGCGGAAAGTGGACGCGGGCGCGGTTGGGCACCGGCGTGCTGGACGATCGCGTCGGGCTCGCGTCGCCAGCCAAAATCCTCGCCGAGCGCGGGATCGAAACGCTCGACCCAGACCTCGACCACACTCGACGGCGCGACATTCGGTGCGTGGAGATCGAGGATCGTGCCGTCGGGGAGGCGCAGGCTTTCCGCTGGTGCGTTCACTGCTTCCCTGTGCGAGCTCGAGTCGGTGAATGTGTGGCCGAAGACGTTCACCTGCCGTGTCCGCGGGTCGTGCGTCTGAGTCACGTTCAGCCAGCGATCGGGCACGAGCGGCATGAAGTCGGCGAGAACCACGTTCGACAAGTGCGCGGCGTGCAGGGCGACCGGTTGGTAGCGCGCAAGCGCGAGCCGGATGAATGGGAAATACGCCGCGCCCCATGTGACCTCGATGTCGCAATACCAGAGCTGCCGCTCTTCATCGAAAAAGACATCGTGCGGTGCGATGTCCACGACGTTCTGCGCAGTCGGGCTGCGCAATTCGGGATGCTCGAGAGCCGTCGTCTGAAACGGCCCCAGCGGCTGGTCCGCTTCCTCCGGTGGTGCGAAGGCCGGCAGCCATTTGCCGTCCGGATCGGCTGCAGTGCGCGCGAGCGGGAAGTTGGCGGGTTTGGGCGCGGCGCCTGGGACGAATGGACTTAGCCAGATCGGATCGTTGCCCCATTGCGTGACGAAGTTCTTCAGCGGCTGGGCGGCTGGCGAGTCGTTCGGATCGCCGGTGAACCCGGCGCCGGGAAGCACGACCGCGAGCATTTCGCCGTATCCCGAGGCGTTCCACGGGCGGTTGAGATAGACGCGCAAGCCGCCGCCGCGTCGCCAACTACTCTTGCCCACCGCGTCGCCCGATCGCACCCAGCCAAAGGTCGGCACGACGTAGAGCACCTCCGGCGCTGGCGGCGGCCCGGAGCATGGGATCCACGTGCGGACTTTCGGGCCGACGACTTTGATGTTCGCTTCGGTCGGCTGCGTCGCGCCGCCCACGACTTCCGTCAGCAGGCTCGCCGGCATGAACTCGCGAAATTTCGTCGTCGCCTCGATCCAGTATTCGATTCGCCGGTAACGCGTGTTGTGGAACTCGTGAATCTTCTTCCCGAGGCGGTCGTGAAACATCCCGCCGACGCCGATGAGATCGGGTCCCTGCGGCAGGTATTCTGGAAAAGCGGCGTAGGATTTCGCGTCGGTGATTTTGACCGAGAAGGCGTGGTCGATGCGCGCGCGGTTTTCGAGCTGGTTCGCCGCGGCGTCTTCAAATGGCTCATTCCAATTGGCACGCAGGTCGATGCGATCGGTGCTCGCGATGCTGCACGTCGCGATGCAATTCGGCAGCGCGAAGGTCGCGTCGTCCTGGCGGTCTACGACGAGCTTCGTTATCTCCGGCGTGATGAGCGGACGCTGCACAGCGTGGACGAGCTCGATGTTGCGCCACGGCGTAAGCATCCAGTGCTGGCCGCGGTGTGTGAGTGTTTCCAGCGTCGTCGGATGGCCGTTGATGACGATCGTCTTCGTCTGCTGCGCGGCGGTGAGCCAGTTCCAAACACCGAGAATCTTCAGCGCGTCCGTACTCGGCTGCACGCTAAGCCGTAGGGTGCACCGCGCGGCTTTCGGTAGTGGGATGAAGAGCGTGCGCGCGGCGGAGTCGTAGTGCGGCGTGTCGCCCGGATCGTCGTAGATTTCGATTTTGAAAGGGAGCGCGTCCGGCCAGTTCGTGCTGTCGTAGAGCGGGATCGAGAGGATCTTTGTGTCGGGAATATTCGGGTGGTCGAAAATCCGCGCTGCGATCTCGACGGCGAGCGGGTCCGGCAGATACGGCAGCGCGTCGCCATCCACCATGACCGCGTATCCCGTCTCAACGGGCGCGCCGCCGGCGAGCAGCTTTTCCTCGGCGAGCGAGTTATCCTTCGCCGCGAGCATGGCGAAGAATGCGGGATCGACGATGCCGCCGTTGTCGAGCATGCCGTGCTGTTCGGCCTCGCGCTGCGTAGTGCGGCTCGGCACAGCGACGCGGCGCGCGCGCTGCGGCGTCGGTACGGTATTGAGCGGTGGCGTGTCGTTGAAGCTGCGCACGGCCATACGCTCCATCGACTCGCCCTCGGCCGGCGCGTCGGTCGTCGCGGGCGTGGGTTTTACAAGCGCGATCACCGGCGCAGAGATCGGCTCGTATCGGAAATATGGGCGCGCATTGCTCTTCGATTTCTCCGGCCCGAAATCCTTCGGCAGCAGTTCGAGCGAATTGCCGGCGAGATCGACGACCCGGGCGCGGAGCCAGTATTTGCGGCCATAGCGCAGCCTCGGCAGCGAACCGGCCAGCGCCTTGAATGCACTCTTCAACCGCAATCCCGGTGGCGCTTCCGGCTCGGCATCCGTGACCGGATCGGTGTGATCGGTCGGGTCGTGCGCGATCGTCCGGCCCGGCGCTGGCGCGCAGAGGCTCCATCCGGGCCACACCACGAGCATCTCGTGCAGCCAGATGATGTCGGGATTGCTCGCCGGATCGGGCGAAGTCGTCGCCGCAAGCCGCACCGTGCCTTCCTCGTCCGGTACGGCTATGACGACCGCGCCGTTGTCGATGGCGTAAGTCGCCGTTCGCTGGCAAAGCGAGTGCCAGCGCTTCGAGACATCATCCCAGATGTCGATGCGATAGCCACGCACGAGGTCCTCCGCGGAGAGCTCGGGCTGGGCAGCCGCGTTGAACTGGCCCTGGCGCGCGATGCTGTTCTTGAGCATGTCAGCGCGCTGATTGTGTACGAGCACAAGGCCCGCGTTGCGCAGCGCCGGCGCGCCGATTTCGCGCTTCTGTTTTGTGACGGGATCGAGTTGCTGATCCGGCGCGCCGCGCAGCGTGAGCAGCGAGCGCGCGAAATTTGTGACCTTGATTCCCGAACCGTCCACGTCGGTTTGCACGAAGCTGAACGTCTTCGGATCGAGATCGAGGAGACCGTCTGCGACGCGGAAATCACCCGGCTTTGGATGCGTGCGCGGCACGGGCTGAAAATGCCCCGCATTGAGGAGCGTGTGCGTGCGCGGTGAGGCGGTCGGCAGGCGCTCGACGGTGGGGAAGCCCGGCGGCAGTTCCACTTCCACCCAGAGCAGCGCATCGGGCGCAGGATGGAACGCGTCGCGCGCGATGAGCAAATCGACGACTAGCCCGAGCCGTCGCAGCAGCGTCGGGTATTGGTTCATCGCCGCGACGATCTGATGGAAGTCGATCTCATTTCGGAAATCGTCGGGCTTGGGAAGTTTCGTCTGCTCGTAGCCGAGCCATTCCGCGCGCGATTTCGCGTCGTCGGGCGCAACGTTGTATTTATCGGTCTTCGGCGTCGATGGCGGCGTGTGGAAGAGCTGAAAGCGCGCGAGGTCCGACGGGAGATTGCGATTCGCGAACGCGCGATTTGTGAACGCGGCGAACTGCTTTCGAACATCACGGATCGCGGTGAGACGGCCGGTCTTGCGGTCGTATTTGCGCTCAATGAACTGCTCGTCATTGCGCGCGACCGCATTCAGTAGCGCCGTCCAGTCCGGATCGTCGAGAAACGTTGAAGCCGTCGGCAATTGATCCGATGCCGAGGCCGCAAGATGGCTGTAAAGGCTGCGCACCAGCCCGTCCATGTCCGCGGCCGGATACGAGAGCACGGCATGCTGCGAAAGATCGCGGAACTTGAATCCGCGCACGAACGTTGTCTTCGGAAAAAGCGCCGTCCACACGCTCGAATCAGGCACTCCGAGCCCATCGTCGATGCGCGTCGGACCTTCGAAATCGTGCCCGCCGACGCTGACCGGCGGAGGACCGTCGAAATGCACGACGAAGCGGGATTGCGCGAGCGTCTCCGGCCAGTCCACGAAGTCCGGGAAACTCTCCAGATGCGGATTGAAGTCGGGTTCGAGCCGCGGCGAGATGAGCAGCGAGACGCGAAGCGATCGGCCGTCGTCGCTGTAGCCGTTGGGCAGTGCGGTCCAGAGAGTGGTTTGTCTGGCCATATCAGGCAACCTCCGTCGCGAACGCTTCGCAGTAGTCGGTCCACGTCAGTTGATCGGGAATGAGCTCGATGAATTTCGGATCACCCTCCGAGCCGCCGAATTCGCGCCGGCATTTCACCGACACGCTGAAGCTCAGAAACAGAATCTCGATTTCCACCTCGAGCGTCGCTTCGCCCCAGACGACCGACATTCCGTTTTCTTTCAAATAGGCGAGTTGGAGATTGAACGTGAGCGACGCCGAGATGAGCCCGAGCACCGAGAGCTCGCCGTGCAGCCGCACGTAACCCGCGAGCTCCACCGACGCGGTCTGCCAGTGGAAATAGACACCCGCCTTGATCTCCACGCTGCCGCTCGCGACGCCAAGATTGATCGAGAGCGCCGCGCCAAATTCGAGCGCCGCTTCAATCTCGCGCACGCCTTCGGTGCCGACGCCGATCGCGAAAAATCCGCCGCCGCCGAGCAGCGAAACGGTGAGGCTGAATGGCCGCTGTCGCTCGGCGAAATTGAAGCGCACTTCGGCCGGCTTCGCATCGAACGGCAGCAGGAATCCCGCGCCGAGCGACAAATGCTCGAGCGCGAAAATGCCGACGCTCAACGACGGGATGTTGACTGAGTAGCTCGCCTTGATGCCGCTCGGCGTGACCGAGAGGCCCGGCGGATCGCTGAAGCCATTCGACGGAATGATCTTCCGGATTTCGTTGACAAACTCAAGCGGTCCGCCGAATGCAATCGCCTCGTCGCCCGGATGCAGATCGACCGCAACATCCGGTTTCGCGCCAGTCTTCGCGGTGAATTTGAGCCGGTCGAACCAGACCGTGACGAAGCCAAAGAGGTTGATTTTGAAATGCACGATCGACGCCGTCGCGTTGAAGGTCGTCGCCGCAGGATTCACGATCGGCGCGCTGACGAGGCCGTGCATTTCGAGCAGCGACGCGCCGCCGGCGTTCGGTACGAAGAGGCCGAGCGGATCGGACTTGTTGACCGGCGTGCTCCAGTCGAATCGCGCCTCGATTTTGTCGGGAAGCTGCCGGCTCAGCAGTTTCGGCACGTCCGCGCCGGCGAGCGATGTCGCGATGTCGAGGATCGTGCCGAGATCGACGCCGCCGAGGATTTTCGCGCCCTGGAAAAAGTCGGCCGGATTGAACTTGTTGCCGATGATGTCGCTGAGTTTCGACTCGATGTCCGCTGGGTTCGCGGGCGGCTGCGCCGCCACCGGACCCATGATGCGCGAGAGACCCTGGATCGCCATGCTGGGCGTCGCGAGCCCGCCGAGCGCGTCGCTTTTCACCTGCTCGCCGAATGCGAGCGGGAACGGCTGGAGCAGCTTCAAAAACAACTCGCCGGGATTACCCGCGCCGAAGCCGCCAGGCGTCGTGTTGTAATGGTCGGGATACGTGACGCCCACGGTCGCGTCGGGCTTTTGCAGCAACCGCTGGATCGCCGCGATGCCGACGCGCGCACTTTCGAGTTCGGGATAGAACTGCGCCTCGTCCGTGGAAATACCGCTCACACTTGAGCTACGGAACACTATTTCGCTCGTCGGGAGGCGCGGATCGCCTTCCGCACCGGCCTTGATCGGCGTGTAGCACACCGAGGCGTTGCCGAGCAAAGCGCGGCGGCGCGGATTCGCGGGCTCGAGGTTATTCTGCTTGATGATCTCCGCGATGACTTGCGGGTTCTCGTTTGCCTCCGAGCCGACGAAGAGCAGCGGCATCGCGAACGTCACGCGCGCGCCGCTGAGATCGATCGCCGCGATTTGGAACAGGAAGTTGTTCGTGCCGCTGATCATCGGCCAAAAGCAGGCGCGATGCGGAACGCCGGTCGCGGGATTGTAGATGATGTTGCCGGGATCGCTGATCTGGCACTCAGCCTGGTCCGGCGCGCGCAGGCTCGGCGTAACGCGCGTGAGAATTTCCACGTCCGTGAACGGGAAATTACGTCCGTCGAATTGGTGGCCCGCGCCGTCGTAGTGCTTCACCGGCTCGCGCACGATGACGAAGAAACGCTGTCGCAGCACGGCGACGCGGTTCTTCGTACCTGGCAGAAACTCGAACTTCCGCTCGGTCACTTTCACGAGCGAGGCCGCGTGCCGGAAGTCTTTCAAAAATCCACGATAGACGACGCGCACGTAATGATCGCGACCGAGTGTGGCGAGATGCCGCCATTCCTCGAGGCCGACCCCCTTCGGCGCGGGCGGATCCCAATTTCCCTCCGCATCGAGCAACGCGCCGAGCGAGGAGAGCGCGAGCCGGCGGGCGCGGGCGGTGTGCGGGTGGAACACGCGGCCGTGCGTGTCGAGTTCGTCGAAGCCCGACATCAGCTTTACAAGCATTTCGCGGTCGAGCGGGTCGAGACTCATTCGGAATGGCTTCATCCCATTCACGATGCCGACGATATTTTGGAGGTGGTAATCTGGCGACCACAGTGCGCGCACATTTGTCGACAAATCCGGCCCGATGTCGGCGGCGGAACTCGTGAGCCGCGTATGCCACAGCTCAATGCGGCCATTGCGCACGATCGGCTTCGTGCCGTGATGCCAGCGCGATTGCGGAACGGGGGAAAGAATGAGCCGATACGGCAGTTCCAGCGCGGTCACATCTCGCAACGGCTGGTGCGGGCCGAAGATGATCGGGGGAAATGGAAAATCCTTGATGCGGTCGATGATCGACTCGCCGACCCGGTGCGC
>JAQULN010000069.1:0-2971 GCA_028718575.1 Candidatus Krumholzibacteriia bacterium
CGACCGAGGCTCTCTTCGAGGTGGACCGCTTCGAGGACTATGTCACGACGCAGAGCGAGGCCGCGGTCCGCCACCTGGCCAGCGCCTATCCCTACGACGGCGACGAGAACGAATTGACCTTGCGCGGCACCACCGACGAGATCAACCAGCGCCTGGAGAAGGAACTCCAGGAGCGTCTGGGGCGGGCCGGCGTCGAGATCATCGAGGCCCGCCTGAGCCACCTCGCCTATGCGCCCGAAATCGCCGGCGCCATGCTGCAGCGGCAGCAGGCCAGCGCCGTCGTGGCCGCGCGGCAGAAGATCGTCGAAGGCGCGGTCGGGATGGTCGAGCTGGCGCTCGCTGAACTCAGCACCAAATCGATCATCGAGCTGGACGAGGAGCGCAAGGCCGCCATGGTCTCGAACCTTTTGGTGGTGCTCTGCAGCGATCACGCGACCCAGCCCGTGATCAATACCGGGACCCTCTACCAGTAGAAAAATAGGCGACGCCCCGCGCCGGCCGGGCGGGGCGTCGGTGCAGACTCACGAGCCCCGCCAGGAAGGATGCCCGCGTGGCCGACCGGAAAGCCTTTCCGCTGCGCCTGAGCCAGGACCTCTACGACGAGCTGCGCCGCTGGGCGGAGCAGGAGTTCCGCAGCGTCAACGGGCAAATCGAGTTCCTGCTGCAAGAGGCCGTGCGGCAGCGGCGGCGGCGGCCGCCGCGAGCCCAGTCACCGGACAAGACAGCCTGACGCCGGCGAAGCACGAGGTCTGCGACGAAGGCCTTCAGCCCGGATCATCGTGATCCGGGCTAGCGCACGTCTTTGAAGAACACCCCCAGCGTCGGGCTGCCAACGGTGCAGTCGTAACTGTTCAGTGTCACCAGGGCGTCCAAGACGGCATAGTCGTACTGGTACGCAAGTACCAGCTCGCTGCACACGCTGGCACCGGTGAGGCGGTAGCCCACCGTGTAGCCGTAGAGGTCAAAGAACTCCGGGATCACAACGTCCGCGTTGTCGCGGCTCCAACCATACGTCAGGACATCGCCGTTGGCGTAGGTGACGACTTGACTCGCGGTAAACGCGAGGATCGCCGCGCCGTCCGCGGCGACAGTCAGCGAGAGCGCGCCGGTCTCGACCCGTTCGCCGTCCGGGTCACCAAGCGGAAACGCGCGATTCCAGGCCGCCGTGAACGTGGATCCGTTCCAGGTTCCGTCGATGTCCCTGAGCCAGAGCGCTTCGTAGGTCGTCCATTGCTCTTGCGCGCAACCTCCGCCTTCGCAAACCATCTGCTGCCGGAGATTGCTGATGACCGCATCGAGGCGGGTCTGACTGAACACTGCGTGCTCGACGTCTTCGTACAAGCGCAACACGATGTCCACCTCGGAGCCCGTGTCATACGGGCGGGAGACGAGAACGAGCACATCGTCGTAAGTTGCGTGTAGCTGTGTGAAATCGGCGATGACGAGGCTGTCGTCGCCGGCGGCGACCAGGACGGGCAACTCGCTCCCCTGATGACCGTAGACGGTCAGCGGCAAGTGTTCCGTCTGGCTGGCGCCTGCGCGATTGAACCGGTTCGGCACCGTCGCAGCCGTGGCGCTGAGCCTGGTCGACGCCGCTGGCTCTTCGCCGGTCAGGCGAAACCGAGCCACGCATCCGCCCAGAGCGGGCGCGGTCTGCCTGGTCGCGGCCGTTGCTCCGGCCTGGCTGTTCAAGGTCCCAGTAATGGGGTACCAATGCCAGAATCCGGCGGACCCGTCGGGATTGAAGATCCGGCCGTCGACCAGTTTGCGATGCATGTCGGCGCACCAGGCGGCAACCGGCGGCTCGAGAACCGCGGCAAGCGCCGATGTCACACTCCCGTGGACCGCGATATGGTCGTAGAGCTGAGCCAAGCGCTGGTCGTCTTGGCCTGAACCCGGGTCATCGCAGAGGTACTTGATGAACGACGACATCCCGTAGCCGTAATCCGCCGGGGAGAGATCCGGATGGCCGCCCACGCCAGCGAGCGGCGCCAGCAGATAGGTAAAGAAGAGCCCGAACGGAACGTATTCGTCGCCGCCGGCCGTGACCGCCTCGACATAGGCCGCGGTGGCCTCGTCGAGCCAGAGACGCTCCGTGTTCAACGTGCCCCATTGCTCGGGGGGCCGCGGATCGTAGAACGTCTGCGCGCAGTGCAACAGCTCGTGCGCGACCACCGGCGCCAACGCGGCGCCTGCCGCCACCCAGTCTGGGTGCAGGATGAAATGCCCGGCGCCGCGCGGCGCCGTGATATAGCAGGCCCGCGAGAAGTCCACGGCGCGAACGAGAATGTCGAGCGGCCAGATATCGGCGAAGGTCCCGAAGGAGAAGCCCATGGCCTCCGTCACACCGTGCAGGTATTCAAAGGCGCTGAGCACGGCCCCGGCGTCGTTGCCGTCGACGACCGACGGCTGGAAGATGATCCGGTAGCGGTTGTTCTCATGCACAAGCACGTCGATATCGTTGTCGGTCGCAGCGAACACGTCGCCGTCCGCCTTGCCGCCAAGCGACAGCGCGCCGCGATCCAGTTCGGCGATGCACCAGCCTGAGCTGTCGCGGCTCGCGAGCGCGAACCAACTCACCCGGCGGCCGAATTCGTAGCCTTCGCGCAGTTCGCCGCCGAAGCAGGCGAGCGTGTCGCCGGCACTCAGGGCTGCATCGTGGCGCAGACGCAGGGTGATCGGCACGCCCAGCTCCGCGGGCAGTCCGCCGATGCGGTAGGCGGGGCCGCGAGCGGGGCCGAAGGGATGGCTCTGCGGATCGGCGTAGATCGCAAGATCGGCCGCGCCGGCCAGCGCGCCGGCCGGAACCGTGAGCACGATGTCGGGATGCACGAGTTCGCCGCCATCTGCATCCACGCTGCCGCTGACCAGCGCCGCCGGCAGCGGCACGACGGGCGCGGTGTCATTGTCGCCGCCGCAACCGCCCATAAGCAAGGCGACAACCGATACCGCCACCGACAAGCCGACGAGC
>JAQULN010000069.1:2981-9864 GCA_028718575.1 Candidatus Krumholzibacteriia bacterium
GCCCGCGACCGTATCTGCACGCCATGATTGGTTCCTTTCGAGAACAAGCCCACATGGACGCTTCCCGCCCGGCAATCCCGGCCGAGCGCCATTGAGTATGGCCGATCAAGATGAAACCGTCCAGCCGGCACCCGCCTCAGCCGCGAGCGAACAGATCGTATACCGCGGCGAAGTCGTCGTGACGCCGGCCTTGCATGAGCAGCCGCGCGTACTGCTCCTTGACCACGCCGGCCAGGTGCTGCGGCCGTTCGAGTTCGCGCGCCAGATCCTGCAGATAGTGCAGGTCCTTGTGGATCATGCCGACCGAGAAATGCGGCGTCCAATCGCGCGCCAGCAACTTCTGCCGCTTCGCCTCGAGGACCAGCGACTTGCCACCCCCTTCGCCGAGCACCTGCAACGCCTGCTCGCGCGGAATGCCCGCCGCCTCGGCGGTAGCCAGCGCCTCGCCGATCGCCGCCATGAAGACGCCGAGGCACAGGTTGTTCACCAGCTTCAGGCGCGTCGCGAGCCCCGGCGCGCCGAGGGCGTGGACCGTCGCGGCCAGGTGGTCGAGCCAGGGCCGCGCCGCCTCGATATCCGCGGCCTCGCCGCTCGCCATGACCACCAGTTTGCCCTGGCTCGCCGGCGCCACGCTGCCGGCCACCGGCGCCTCCACGTAGCGCGCGCCCTGTTGGCGGCAGAGCTGGTGGAACAACAGGACCGGCACCGGGTGGTTGGTCGTCGTATCGATGATCAGCTTGCCCCGGCAGTCGCCGGCCAACAGGCCCTCGCGTCCCCGCAAGACGACTTCGACGGCGTCGCTGTCCGCAAGCGACAGCAAGACGGCCGGCGCCCCGCTGATCACCTCGGCGGGGCTAGCGGCGACCAAGACCGCCGCTTTTTGCGAAGGCTCCGGCGGCCCCGGCGAACCCGGCGGGGCGGCTGCGGCGGCCGGTTCGGTTGCGCCGGCCACCAGGGCGTCCGCCTTCGCACGGGTGCGGTTCCAGACGACGAGATCGACTCCCCGGTCGACCAGGCGTCGGGCCATGGCGTAGCCGAGGTTGCCCAGTCCGATGAAGCCCGCTAGCATGATGGTTCCTTTCGCTTGGTCCTGCCGACCGATCATCGACGACGCGGGCCTGTCGTGGCAAGGTGCGAGATGGGCCCATGGCGCCGGCGGCAGGGCTGCCCTGAGGTTGAGCATGCCGTCCCGGTCGCCAGCACAATCCCGCAAACAGCGGCCCGCCCCGCCCCGGGGTCCGAACCGCCGCCCAGCGTCTTTTCTGCCCATGACCCGGGCGGAAATGGAGACACTGGGCTGGGATCGGTGCGACGTCGTCCTGATCTCCGGCGACGCCTACGTGGACCACCCGGCCTTCGGCATGGCACTGCTCGGCCGTCTGCTCGAACGGCACGGCTGGCGGGTGGGGGTGATCGCCCAACCCGGCTGGCAGGACAGCGAGGATTTCCAGGCTCTCGGCCGCCCCCGTCTCTGCTTCGGCGTGACCGCGGGCAATGTCGACTCGCGCATCGCCAACCTGTCGGCCGGCAAGCAGCGCCGACGCCGCGACGACTTCAGTCCCGGCGGCCGGGCCGGTCTGCGGCCCGACCGCGCGTCGATCGTTTATGCCAATCGCGCACGCGAGGCCTACCCTGGCGTGCCGATCGTGCTGGGCGGACTCGAGGCCAGCCTGCGCCGGCTGGCCCACTACGACGACTGGGACGACCGTGTCCGCCGCTCGCTGCTGTTGGATGCGCGCGCCGACATCCTCGTCTACGGCATGGGCGAACGGCCGCTGCTCGAGATCGTCGCGCGCCTCGCCGCCGCGGATCCGGCGCCCGCCGACCTCAGCGGCATCCGCGGCACGGTGACGGCGGTCGGCGCCGGCGAGGCTCCGGCCAACGCCGTCCGGCTGCCGCGCTACGACGAGGTCGCAAGCGACCCGACGCGCTACCTCGAAGCTCACCGCCTTGGCGAGCGCGAGCTGGCGCCGGGCGACGGAAAGCCCCTGGCCCAACCGCACGGCGACCGCGTGGTCGTGCAGTGGCCGCCCGCGCCGCCGTTGCCGCAGGCCGAGCTCGACGCGCTCTACGAGCTGCCGTTTCGCCGCACCTGGCATCCGCGCTACGACGCCGAGGGCGGCGTGCCGGCTCTCGAGACCGTGCGCACGTCGATCACGGCGCACCGCGGATGCTGCGGGGATTGCGCGTTCTGCGCCATCACCGCGCATCAGGGGCGCATCGTGCAGTCGCGCAGCGAAGGGTCGATCCTGGCCGAGATCCGCCGCGTCGCCGGCCAACCCGATTTCAAGGGCACCATCACCGACATCGGCGGCCCGACGGCGAACCTCTATGGCGCCCGCTGCAAGCGCTGGGACCGCGGCCGCTTCTGCCACGACCGCGGCTGCCTGTTGCCCGAGCGTTGCCCTCATCTCGAGCTGGGTTACGACGCGGCGATCCGTCTCTATCGCCAGGCAGCCCGGATTCCCGGCGTCAAACACGTTTTTTTGGGCAGCGGCCTGCGCTTCGACCTCTTGACGGCGGACCGCGACCGCCGCTACCTCGAGCAGATCGCCGCGCATCAGGTGAGCGGCCTGTTGAAGGTGGCGCCCGAGCACTGCGACGACCACGTGCTCGCCCTGATGAACAAACCGCGGTTTGCGGTCTACGAGGAATTCCTGCGCCGCTTCCGCGCCGCCTCGCGCAAGGCCGGCAAGCAGCAGTACGTCGTCAACTATTTCATCGCCTCGCATCCCGGCAGCTCGCTGCGCGAGACCTTGAAGCTGGCGCTCTACCTCGCCAAGCGCCGCATCAAGCCCGAGCAGATCCAGGATTTCATCCCGGCGCCGATGACCCGCGCCGCGTGCATGTACCACACGGGCGTCGATCCCACGACCGGGCGGCGCGTGCACGTGCCGCGCTCGCTCAAGGAGCGGCGCCTGCAGCGCGCGCTCTTGCAGTACGACCGCCCCGCTAACCGCAAGCTGCTCGAAGCAGCGCTCGCCGAACTGGACGCGCTGCACGTGCTGCCGAAGTTTCTCGCCGCGGCGGGCAGCCGCCCGCGGCTCGACAAGTCACCGCGCGGTCCGGTGCCGGGCGGCGCGCCGCGCCTCGCCAAGGCGAAAACCGCCAAGCGCTTGCCGGCTCGACGCGCGCGCGGGCCACGAGGCCGCGCGTGAACGGCCGCCGCCCGCACGGTCTCTCCCAGCGCGACCGCGCCGAGCTGCTGCCCGTGCTGTGGGACCTCTGGACCCGCTACGCCGCCGAGCCCGCGCCGCCGCACCTGGATCGCTGGCTCGCGCGCGAGTTGAGCGGACTGGACGGGCTGAAACGCACGCAGCGCTTGTGGCTCGGCGCGCAATTGACCCATGCCGTGCGCTTCGCCTGGCTCGCCCTGCTCTGCCATGAGGCGTCGGGCCGTCCGCCGCGCGCGGCGCTCGCCCACGCGCGGGCGGGCGTAAGCGATTCCGCCGGCGCCTGGCAACGCCTGCAGGCGGTGCCGCCGCCAGCGTTGTTCTTCTGGGTCTTCCTGCGCCGGCGCGAGGACGGCGGACAGCCGCCGCGCCTGGACGAGCCGCGGCCGGGCGCGGTCAACGACTGGCATCGTTTGCGCGCCGGCCTGGCCGGCGAAACGGACCTTGGCGCGCGACTGGTCTGGGCGGGACTGCCGGTGACGCTGCGCGAGCCACTGCAACGCCGCCGTCCGCTGTCCGGCTGGACCGAGTCCGAACTACAACTCTTCGTCGATCGCCAAGCGCAGCGACCGCCGCTCTGGTTGCGCGTGCGCCGCCTCGAAGACAGACAGACCGTCATCGACGAGCTGCGCGCGGCCGGGTTCCGGGTCGAGGTCCACGACCTGGCCCTGGCGGCCGACGGCGACCGCGGCATCTACGATCTGGCCTGCCATCGCGAGGGCCTGGTCGAAATTCAAGATCTCGCGAGCCAGGCGATCGGTCAGACGGTGCAAGCGGAGAAAGGGCAGTTCATCTGGGACTGCTGCGCCGGTGGCGGCGGTAAGAGCTTGCAGCTGGCCGCGGCGATGGGAAACACCGGCGCCGTCTACGCCACCGACGCGAGCGTCGAACGGTTGGCCGATCTCCGCCGTCGCGTCAAGCGGGCGGGCTTTACCTGCGTCCGCGCGCATGCCTGGGACGGCGCGGTCCTGCCCGACTTCGGCAGAACGGTGGCGCGTCGCGGCGGCTTCGACCGCGTGCTCGTCGACGCGCCATGTTCCGGCAGCGGCACCTGGCGGCGCAACCCCGACGGCCGGTTGCGAGCCGACCTCGAGGATCTCGCGCCCCTCGCCGCGCTGCAGGGCCGGCTGCTCGCCGTGGCCGCCGGCGCGGTCAAACCCGGCGGGCGCCTGATCTACGCGACCTGCTCCTGGCTGCCGGCCGAGGACGAAGAGGTCGTGGCGGCGTTCCTGGCCGCCCGGACCGATTTCGCCCTTTGCGAGCAGCGTCTGCGCGGCAACCCCGCCCAGGACGCCGACACGGTCTTCTGCGCGGTGTTGGAGCGAACCCGTGCGAGCGGGATGAACGGCGAGGATGGGCGCGCGGCGAACTAGTTCCCGCCCTACCGGCTTAGAAATTCGTTCGCACGACCCGGAACCTATGCTCCGAGCCATAGAAATTGGCTTCGGTGATGGAACAGAGGCAACTCCTATCGTTGTGGCAGGCCAGCGTCGTGCCGGCGCGGCAGGCGTACTCCCACTCCGCCTCGGTCGCCAGGCGATAGCCGTCGGCGCCGTCCCAGCTCACGCACCACTTGGTAAGCTGCGAGACGTCGATTTTGCTAGAAATGTTGGGGCATCACATCATGCGCCCAGCGATCATTGCAGGATCTTTCCAGCCTGCTATCGGCCGCGATGATACACAAAACCCGTGATCGGGCGTCGCTCCCTCACCGAACCAGCACGACGCGGCCGGTGAGCATGGTCGTACCGGTTTCTACCCGCACGAGGTAAATGCCCGACGCCGCCTGCCGGCCCTGGCCGTCGCAGCCGTCCCAAACCATCACGCGCGAGCCCGAATCGACGCGATCGGCGAAGAGATTGCGAACCAACTGGCCGCGGGCATTGTAGATTTTCACCGCAATATCGCCGGCTTGCGGCAGCGAGAGCTGCAGTTCGGCTCGGCCGCCGCCCTGATGCAATACCAACAGGCGCGGGCCCGCGAGCAGGTCGCCGACCGGTGTGCCGCCGCTGACCGTGAAGCTGCGAGTCTCGCCGAGCAGCCCGCGCTCGACGCTGTCGGCGGCGTACGCGCGCCAGAAATACGTGCCCAGGCCGAGGGCCGGCGCGGTCCAGCTGGTCTGACCGCCGACCCCGGCCGCGACGCCGTCGACGCTCGCTACGAGCTGGCTCAACAGGGCGTCGCCGTAGATCCGGAAGCCGTATGTCACCGGATCGCCCTCAGGGTCGGCGACATTGGCGACGGTCAGCACGACCGGGCCGGCGATCACGGCGCCGGCAGCCGGAGCCACGAGCGCGGGCGCGGGTGGCAACTGGTTGTTGGAGTCGGCGCCGAACAACTGCACATCGTCGATGTACCAGCCGTCCTCGGTCACATAGACGTCGGTCTGCAGGAGGAAACGCACACTCAGGCTCTGGCCGCCAAACGGCGTGAGGTCGACCTCGACCTGTTGCCACACCAGCTGAGTGCCGTCATAACTCTGAAGCGTCTGCCAGCCGCCACCGTCGACGGCCACCTGGACGCGACCGTAGTCGTAGTCTTCCTCCAAGTTGTAGCGATGCCAGAACAGGAGCCGGCTCGCGCGGAAACTGCCGTTGATCGTCGCGGTCGCGTTCCAGTTGTTGCCGTAGTTGCCGCTCGGCGAGTCGGTGAGCGCATAGGGCGGGGTATGCGCCGTCGAGGTCAGCCCCCACTGGCCGCCGCTGAAGGTC
Organism: Candidatus Krumholzibacteriia bacterium; assembly: GCA_028718575.1. Taxonomy (GTDB): domain Bacteria; phylum Krumholzibacteriota; class Krumholzibacteriia; order LZORAL124-64-63; family LZORAL124-64-63; genus Glo-17. The sequence goes on from JAQULN010000069.1 coordinate 8,866, forward strand.
CAGTTGCCCGTGCCGGCAGTAAAACTGTCGACGAAGATCTCGCTGGGTTCACCGACCAGGAAGGTGAACGGATAATCGATCGTGCCGCCCGCGAACGAGGCGGTCACGGTCACGCTGATCACGCGGCCATCGGGGCAGACCGGGTCGACCGTGAACGCAAACGGCGGATCGACGGCGACGCCAACCGTCGGCGCCAGGGCGCCAATACTCGCTTCGGCACTCGTGAACTGGATGTAAGGGTCGTCGCAGCGGAGGGTCAGCTGGACGCCGGCGATCGCTTCGGTGACGCCCTGGTTGGTGACCGTGCAGTTGAAGAAGCCGCTGTCGCCTGGTTCGAGCAGTCCGCCGCCGGCATCGAGCGCCACGGGGTTGGCCACGTGCGCGAAACCGCCGGCCGCCATCATCAAGTAGAGCATCGGCCAGACGTTGTCGTGGAAGAGGCCGTCCCGCTCCTCGAAGCTCGGCCAGAAGCCGGTGGTGCCGATCTCGTTGCAGAACGAGAAGATCTTGGCGTGCTCGGACTGGTCGCCGTAGGCCCAGTCCGTCGCGCTGCCGTTGACCACGTAGAGGATTTCGGGCGCGGTGCCCGCCTCGTAGCCGTTGTACATGGTCATCATCGCGGCCATATGGTCGTACAACGCGCGATCGGGGCACGGCGTCGTGGTGTAGCCCCAGGGAAACAACGTCGCGTTGTGGTAGGTGTGCAGTGACTGATGAGTGACGAACTGCCGGCTGTTGATCAGGTTCATGAGCGCCTGGGTCTCGGGCTCGCTCCCGGCCGAGGGGCCGCGGTACGTGTCGCTGGAGGGACTGCTGCTACTGCCGGAGCCGATCCATTCGAACGGGTAGTTGCGGTTGAGATCGACGCCGTAGACACCCCCGCCGCTGTTGAGCCGGTTCTTACGCCACATGCCGCCGCCGCCGGGATTGGTCGTCTCGTTGTAGACCACGCCGTCGGGGTTGACGATCGACACCAGGTAGAGTGCGCGGTTGTCCATG
>JAQULN010000070.1 GCA_028718575.1 Candidatus Krumholzibacteriia bacterium
GCACCAATTTCGGGCTCGCCGACCAGGAGTTTCCCGGCGAGGGTGTCGTGACGGGATACGGCCTGGTCGCCGGACGACCGGTGTACGCCGCCAGCCAGGATTTCACCGTGGCGGGTGGCGCCGTCGGCGAGGCGACCGCCAGGAAGATCAGCGAGATCCAGGATCAAGCGCTCAAGACGGGCGATCCATTCGTCTTCATCAACGACTCGGGCGGTGCGCGGATCCAGGAGGGCGTCGACTCACTCGCCGGCTACGGCCATATATTCTATCGCAACGTCGCCCTTTCGGGTGTCGTGCCGCAGATCTGCATCATTGCCGGACCGTGCGCCGGCGGCGCGGTCTATTCGCCGGCACTGACCGATTTCGTGATCCAGGTCCAGGGCATCGGACAGATGTTCATCACCGGGCCAAAGGTCATCGAACAGGTGACCGGCGAGCGAGTGACCGCCGAGGATCTCGGCGGGGCGATGAGCCACGCGCGCTTCAGCGGTGTCACGCACTTCGTGGCGCAGAACGAAGAAGAAGCGTTCGCGATCTGCCAGCGGCTGCTCGGTTTCCTGCCCAGCAATAACACCGATGATCCGCCCTTCTATGCCGAGTTGCACGAGGACGTCGTCGGTCCCAACGAGGCGCTCAACCACATCGTGCCAGCGAATCCGCGCGAAGCCTTCGATATGCACCAGGTCATCCTGGGCGTGGTCGACCGGGCCGATTTTCTCGAGGTCCAGCGGGATTTCGCACCGAATCTCATCATCGGCCTCGGCCGCATCGGGGGTTCGACGGTCGGCGTGATCGGCAACAACTCGCAGTACAAGGCCGGCGTGCTGGACATCGACAGCAGTTGCAAGGGAGCCCGTTTCATTCGCTTCTGCAATGCGTTCAACATTCCGCTGCTGACCTTCGTCGACGTCCCGGGGTTTCTCCCCGGCGTCCAGCAGGAGTACGGCGGCATCATTCGCCATGGAGCTAAGATGCTGTTCGCGTACGGGGCCTCGACGGTGCCCAAGATCACGATCGTCACCCGCAAGGCCTACGGCGGAGCCTATCTGGCCATGTGTGGCAAGAGCATGGGCGCCGACCGGGTTGCGGCCTGGCCTACCGGCGAGATCGCCGTCATGGGGGCCGAAGGCGCGGTCAATGTGCTCTACCGCAAAGAGATCGAGGATGCGGAGAATCCGGCCGAAATGCGCCAGACGAAGATCAAGGAATACTCCGATCTGTTCGCCAATCCGTACGTGGCGGCGGGACGCGGCATGATCGACGACGTGATCGAGCCCGCCGAGACGCGCCTCTACGTTTCGCAGGCGCTAGAGGTGCTGAAGGCGAAACGGGAGTCGCGCCCTCAGAAGAAGCACGGACTCATTCCGCTTTGATCAGGGTGGCGATTGACGAGGCTGCGGCAACTTTCCGGCGAGCGCACGTTGAGGAATGGAATGAAGTCGTTCGAGCAGGCCCAGAAAGGGCTGGCGGCGCAAGCTGGCCGGCGCGCTGCGGCGGCGGTTTTCGGTGCCGGCATTTGCTTGGCGCTGACCCTGCTGCCGGGCGCAGCGGCCGCTCAGGAGTCGACGCCGGAGCCGGCGGCCATTCGACGAGCGGTCAGGCTGACGCTGGAAGAACTGAATACCAAGCAGTCGGCGCTGAGCCGCGCCTATGAGCCGTTCCGGCGCCGGGTTGCGGCTGACCCTGCGGCCTGGCAAGGGCTCGATGCGCTCTACGCGGCCGTCGGCGAGGTAGCGGATTGCACCGACTTGCTGCGCGGTCACGTGGAGCGCCTGCGCGCCCTGCCGAGTTTTAGGCCGGCGATTGGTCGTGTCGAGTTTCGGCAGCGATTGAGCGCCGTCGACAGCCTGGCGGCGGCGACGCGCGTCCTGGCGGCCACGAACTGGCGGCAGCTGCTGCCTGACGACCAGGCGGAAGCCCCGCTGCGCGTCAAGGCGCTGGCCTCGCAAGCGAGGTCGGTCGCCGACAAGACCGCGCTTGCCGCCGCCAGCGTCGCCTACGCAGTGGATGTGACCGAGGGAATCAACGCGCGGGCGATCAGTTTGACCGTGGTCGGGATTCTGGTCGTCTTCGCCGTCCTGACCTTGATCGCCAGCGCTGTGGGCTCCATCCGCCGGCTGGACGACGGCTGGCAGCAGCAAGAAGAGCTACGATCCCGGCAGTCCGTGCACAAGGAACCCACGATCGATGCGACGACCGTGGTCCTGATCGCGGCGGCCTGCGCGACGGTGATCACCGGCCGGCACCGGGTCCGCCGCATTCGGCGCTTGCTCTCGCCGGCGACCAAGCGCACGCCATGGTCGGCCCAGGGCCGCTTGATCTTGCAGGGTTCCCACGACTTCGGCCGCAAGCACGTTTGATGGGCAATCGCCCGGGAGAAAATGATGAAGCTCAAGATAACCGTTCACGGCGTGGCCTACGAGGTGGACGTCGAAGTCCTGGACGCCGAACATGATTTCCTACAAGCGAGTCCGTTGCCGTCGGTGCTGCCGCCGGCGGCGGCGGCCGCCGCTCCCATGGCGGCGCCGCCGGTCGCGCGGGCTCCTGTCGGCTCGCCGGCGGCCGGTCATGCCGGCACGAGCAACGTCGTCAGCCCGATCGCGGGCACCGTGCTGGAGATCAAGTGCAAGGCCGGCGACCCGGTCAAGAACGGGCAAGTGCTGCTGATCATCGAAGCCATGAAGATGGAAACGGCGATCTCTTCGCCCCGGGACGGCACCGTCAAGCGCGTCGCCGTCGCGGCCGGCGACAGCGTGCGTGAGAACGAATTGCTCGTCGAGTTCGGGGAGTAGGTCGAGCGACATGGATGCCTTCTGGGACTTCCTTCAGGTCGGGATTCTCGGCAACTTCGCCTGGGGCAACTTGATTATGCTCGTGGTGGGGTGCGTGTTCGTCTACCTGGGGGTGGCCCATCACTACGAACCGCTTCTCTTGGTGCCGATCGGATTCGGCATGCTGGTCGGCAACATACCGCTGGCGCCGGGCATGGAGGTCGGCATCTACGAGCACGGCAGCGTGCTGAACATCCTCTATGGCGGCGTGACGCAGGGGTGGTATCCGCCGTTGATCTTCCTCGGTATCGGGGCGATGACCGACTTCTCGTGCATGCTCTCGAATCCGCGTCTGATCTTGTTGGGCGCGGCCGCCCAGGCCGGAGTGTTCCTGACGTTCATGGGCTCGCTGGCTCTGGGATTCTCCATGCGCGAAGCGGCGGCGATCGGGATCATCGGCGGCGCCGATGGCCCGACCGCCATCTTCCTGAGCAGTCAACTCGCGCCGCACCTCCTGGGCGCGATCGCCGTGGCGGCCTACTCCTACATGGCCCTGGTGCCGGTTATCCAGCCGCCGATCATCAAGCTTTTGACCTCGCGCCGCGAGCGCTTGATCCGCATGAAGCCGTCGCGGCCGGTCAGCAAGCGCATGCGCATCATGTTCCCGATCGTCGCGTTCATTCTCTGCACGCTGATCGTTCCCGGCGCCATCACCCTGTTGGGATTCTTGTTCTTCGGCAATCTGCTGAAGGAGAGCGGCGTGACCGAGCGGCTAGCCAAGACCGCGCGCAGCTCGCTGATCGACATCGTGACCATCTTATTGGGATTGTGTGTCGGAGCGAGCACCGACGCCAGCCGGTTCTTGACGCCGCAATCGATCTACATCTTCGCCCTCGGCGCTGTCAGTTTCGCAGTCGCCACCGCCGGCGGCGTACTGTTCGCCAAGGTGATGAACCTCTTCAGCCGGGACAAGATCAACCCGATCATCGGTGCGGCCGGCGTTTCGGCCGTTCCGCTCTCGGCGCGCGTCTGCCAGATGGTGGGCGCGAAGGAAGATCCCCAGAATTACCTGATCGTCCACGCGATGGCGCCGAACGTGGCGGGAGTGATCGGCTCGGCCGTGGCGGCGGGCGTGTTCCTGTCCACCTTCGTCCTGAACTAGTGTCCTGAATCGGAAATACGTTGCCTTTTCGCCGGCCCTTCCGACGCCCGCCCGCGTTGCTCCTCCTCGGCGTAGTTGGGCTACGCTCTCGTCGTCGCGCCTTGCCGGGCGCCGGGATGACTCGCCGAAAAGGCAGCGTATTTCCGACTCAGGACACTAAACGCGCCGGGTCAGGCTTCGTTTTCGAGGGTCTTTGCTTCCGGGCGCAGGTTGGACTTGACGGTGGCGATCAAGAGACTGGGGGTGAACGGCTTGGCCAGGGCGCTGTTGACCCCCAGCCGTTCGAGATCTACCCGCTGGATCCCGTCCGGATGTCCGGACATCAGGATAACCGGGATACGCGGACGCAAGCGCCTAATTTCCGCAATCACTTCTTGCCCGTCCAGCCCCCGCAGGTACTGATCGGTCAACAGGAGATCGAACGCGCCGGGATCGGCGGCGAAAGCGGCGACCGCCTTGGCGCCGTCGCCGAAGGTCGTCACGTGCATGCCAGCTCGCTCCAAGCATTTCTGCACGGTTTCGGCGACCATCGCGTCGTCTTCGACGAGGATCACGTGCGCGTTGCGACCAGGCCGCGAGAGCGGCGCGGCCAGCGAACTGAAGGCTGCCGGCGGCCGGTAACGTGCGGCGTTCAACAAGGGTGCTTCCGCGCCGGACAGCGTGCCTGACCGCGCGGTCGTAGGCGGCGCTGCTTGAGGCTGCACGCGTACGCCGCGCGCGACCACCGGGAAGTAGATATCGAAGCGGGTGCCGTGGCCGGGCAGACTGGTCGGAATGGTGACGCCTTCGTTGGCGGCCAGCAACCGCGTGACCATGGTCAGACCCAGTCCAGCTCCGCGGCGCGGCATGCGCGCGCTGAAGTACGGCTCGAAGATCCGCTGCATGGTTTCGGCATCCATGCCGCGGCCGTTGTCGCTCACCGACAGGCGCACGTAAACGCCCGGTTCGAGGTCGCGGGGTACAGCCGGCTTCGCGTCGGCGATCTCGCAATGTTCGAGCGTGATCGAGATGCGGCCGTGGCGCCGATACATCGCGTGGTAGGCGTTGCTGCAGAGGCTCATCAGAACCTGCTGCACCTGCGTCGTGCTCGCCAGGACCGGCCCGCAGGCGGGGTTCAGCTCGGTCTCGATCTGTACCGTATCCGGCAATATGTCGCGCAGCAACTTGACCGTGGTTCGGACGACGGTCTGCAGCTTGATCGGCCGCCGGTCGTGCTCCATCTCGCGTTGATAGCTGTCGATTTCGTGGCTGAGTTCGGCGGCCGCTTCGCCAGCTTGGATAACCTGGTTCAAATTCTGCCACGCTGGCGTCTGCGGGCGGACCTCATCTCGAGCCAGGCGGGCCTGGCCCAGGACAACCGATAGCAGGTTGTTCAAGCTGTGCATGATGCTGCCGCTGAGGATGCCGAGGGCTTCCATGCGTTGCGCGCGTTGGAGCTGCCGGCGGAGATTCGCCGCCTCTTCGGCCGGCGTGGCTCCGAAACGCCGCCGGCGCCAGGACCAGCCCAGCCAAAGACCGGCGGCCAGGCCTGCCAACAAGCCGAGACCACTTCCCAGTACAACGCTGCTCGACATGGCCATCATTCCCGGACCAGCACCTACGCTGATGTCGACCCTAGCACTCTGACCCCATCTTTAATCATATCATGAAACCACGAGCAAACGCCATCGGAGACTTAGTCCGCCGCCCGCCGCCGGTTGCGGCAGGGGCGGGGTACCGATAGCGTAATGCGACAATAGCCTCGATGGATGTCAGGAAACAGGAGGAATCAACGAATGTCCAGTCCAAGCGTGCAACTTCAGCGCGACGACGCCGTCGCGACGGTCACGATCGACCGTCCCGAGCGGTTGAACGCACTCGATCAGATGACCATCAGCGCGCTGAAAGGCATCTTCGCCGACCTGGGCAACGATGCTGCGATCCGCGCCGTGGTGTTGACGGGCGGCGGCGAGAAGGCGTTCGTCGCCGGGGCGGATATCGCCGAACTGGCGGTACTCGACGCTCCGGCCGCCGAGCGTTACGCGGCCGCGGGCCAGGACTTGATGTGGCGGATCGAACATCTGGGCAAACCCGTCATTGCAGCCATCGGGGGTTTCGCGCTGGGAGGAGGTTTCGAACTGGCTCTGGCTTGCACCATCCGCTGGGCGGCCGCCGGCGTGAAGCTCGGGTTGCCGGAGGTTGGCCTGGGGTTGATTCCCGGGTTCGGCGGTACGCAACGGTTGCCGCGTCTGATCGGTCGCGGCCGCGCCTTGGAGATGATTCTCGGCGGCGGTCCGGTGACGGCCGAGCAAGCGCTCGCGCTGGGGCTGGTGACCAGGGTCCTGCCGCGCGAGGAACTGTTGCGCGAAGCACAGGCAATGGCCGCGCGGCTGGCGGCGCGGCCCGGTGTAGCGGTGCGAGCGGCCTTGAAAGCCGTCCACGAGGGAGCGGGCATGACCCTGGATGCCGCGGTGCGCCTGGAAGCGGCCTTGTTCGGCGTGACCTGCGCCAGCGCGGACGCTGCCGAAGGCTGCCGGGCCTTCCTCGCCAAGCGCGAACCTGATTTCACGCACCGTTGAAACAGTTCCAGCGGCGAACCCGCGGATCGGCCCTGAACGGCCGGCGTTGCACGAACTTTATTTTTCCGCCAACGGCTTCCGTTGACTATGTTTGCCCCGCTGCCGCTATTCATTCCTTCTGCACGAGGTGGTATCCATGACGACAGAATTCCCGTACATGGAAGTCGATTCGGAGCTTTGCAAGGGATGCCAGCTATGCATCGATGTCTGCCCCAAGGGGGTCATCGCCATCAGCGATAAGCTCAACAGCTACAGCTACCACCCGGCCTACTACACCGGCGAGGGCTGCACCGGCTGCGGTCTGTGCTTCTATGCATGCCCCGAACCGGGCGCGATCCGGGTCGTCAAACCTTGAGGACGGGGGTTCCACCATGGCCAGACAATTCATGAAAGGCAACGATGCCATCATTCTGGGAGCCCTGGCCGCCGGTTGCCGCGCCTACTACGGGTATCCCATCACTCCGGCCAGCGAGATCGCCCACGCCGCCTCCCTGCATTTCCCCGCCCTCGGCGGGGTCTTCATCCAGGCGGAGAGTGAGGTCGCGGCGATCAACATGGTCTACGGCACGGCGGGCATGGGCATCCGCGCGATGACCGCCTCCTCGTCGCCAGGTTTCAGCCTCAAACAAGAAGGACTCAGCTATATCGCCGGCGCCGAGCTGCCGTGTGTCGTCGTCAACATCGTTCGCGGCGGCCCGGGTCTTGGCAACATTGCTCCCGAGCAGGCCGACTACTTCCAGATCACCAAAGGCGGCGGCCACGGCAACTACCGATTGATCGCCCTGGCGCCCAACAGCGCTCAGGAAATGTGCAACCTGACCATGCTGGCCTTCGACCTCGCGGACAAGTACCGCAACCCGGCCTGCATCATGGCCGACGGCATCACCGGTCAGATGATGGAGGTCGTGGACATTCCCGAGCCGAAACCGATTCCCTTCGATCATCGCAGCTGGGCCGTGCACGGCGATGCGCAGACGCGGCAGAACCTGATCAGCTCGATCTTCTTGGAACCGGAGGAGCTGGAGAAGCACAACCTGAAGCTGGACCGAAAGTATCGTGAGATCATGGCGCACGAAGTCCGCCACGAGACTTACCGTACCGAGGACGCGGACCTCGTGGTGGTGGCCTACGGTGTCACGAGTCGTATCGTCTATTCGGCGATCGACCAGGCGCGGGAGGCCGGGCTGAAGGTGGGTCTGCTCCGCCCGATCACGATCTGGCCGTTCCCGAGCCAGGCCGTGGCGGAAGCGGCGCAGAAAGCGAAACAGATTCTGGTCGTGGAGCTCTCCACCGGCCAGATGGTCGAGGACGTGCAACTGGCGGTCCTGGGCCGCTGTCCGGTCCATTTCTACGGGCGGTGCGGCGGCATGGTGCCCAGCAGCAACGAGATCCTCAGCGAATGCGAACGGATCCTGGCGGGAGGTAAGAACTGATGGCCAAGGTCTTCGAGAAACCTGCCAGTTTTTATAGCGAGTTCGAGCGCAAGAGCGCCGGCCACAAGAAGACCACGCACTACTGCCCGGGCTGCGGACACGGCAACGTGCACAAGATGATCGCCGAAGCCATCGAAGACCTCGGGGTCGCCGAACGCTCGGTCTTCGTCAGTCCCGTCGGCTGCTCGGTGTTCGGCTACTACTACTTCAACAGCGGCAACTTCCAGTCCGCTCATGGGCGGGCGGCCGCGGTCGCGACGGGGATCAAGCGCGCCAATCCCGACAGCATCGTGATGAGCTACCAGGGCGACGGCGACCTGGCCGCCATCGGCACGGCCGAGACCGTTCACGCAGCCAACCGGGGCGAGAACATCTCCGTCTTCTTCATCAACAACGCGATCTACGGCATGACCGGCGGCCAGATGGCGCCCACGACGATGATCGGCCAGCGCACGACCACGACGCCACGCGGCCGCACCGAGGTCGATCACGGCAACCCGGTCCGTATGTGTGAGATCCTGGCGACGTTGCCGGCGCCCACGTTCATCACCCGGGTCGGTCTGGGCAACAGCAAGCAGATCATGCAGGCGCGCAAGGCCATCCGCAAGGCCCTGCAGATCCAGATCGAGGGCAAGGGCTACTCGTTCGTGGAGATCCTGGCGCCGTGCCCGACCGGTTGGAAGATGGATCCGCCGGAGGCCCGCGATCACCTCACCAAGGTCATGGAGGAGATCTTCCCGCTCGGCGTGTACAAGGATGTCTCCGACGAAGCGGAAGCGGGGCACTGGAATCGCATCAGCAAGCCGTTCGACGTCGAGGCGCGGCACGCGTACTTGCAGAGCATGAAGACGCCCTTGTCGTTGGAGCCGGTGCCGTTGGCCAAGGACCTGGCCTGCAAGTTCGCGGGCTTCGGCGGGCAGGGCGTCTTGACCCTCGGCCTCTTCCTGGCGCAGGTGGGGATGAAGGCCGGCCACCAGGTCAGCTGGATTCCGGCTTACGGGCCGGAGATGCGCGGCGGCACCGCGAACTGTTCGGTGAACATCTGCCGCGGGCGCATCGGCGCGCCGACCGTCGATCATCCTAACGTCCTGGTCGTGATGAACCAGCCCTCGTTGGACATGTTCGAAGACACGGTCGTCGACGGCGGTTGGATCTTCGTCGACAGCGGCATCTGCACCGGCGTGCCCGACCGCAAGCGGCTGCGCGCGATCATGTTGCCCGCGACCGAGATAGCGGACAAGATCGGCAGCCCCAAGGTCGCCAATGTGGTGATGCTGGGCGCCATCTGCGCCGCGACAGGCATATTCGGGGCTGACTACGTCAAGGAGACGCTGCGCATCATCATCAAGCGCAAGGAACTGCTGGACACGAATTTGCTGGCCTTCGACGCCGGCTGGCAAGCGGTCGTCGAGCAAGGTTGACCGCGGAGAGTTCGTTGCGTGTTCGATCGGGCCCCGCCGCTTGTGGCGGGGCCCGCGGCGTTTGCGGCACAGGCGCTTGACATGGACGCCGGTCCCCGACACTCTTGCCGCTGTCGCGAGACACCCCGGCGGAGGCCGTCATGCAGGAACTCCACAACGTATCCGGCGCCGCCGGGTCCAGACCGCAGATCCTGGTCGTCGACGACGAGCCGGAACTGTGCCGCGCCCTCGATAAGTTATTGACACGTAACGGATATAGCGTTTTGACGGCGCTCGACGGCGAGCAGGCGTTGGCGATCCTGCGCCAGCACGACGTCCACCTGGTGCTGACCGATCTGGTCATGCCGAAGATGGGCGGCCTGGACCTGTTGAGAGCGGGCCGCGTGCTCTCGCCGGGTACGGAGTTCGTGGTGATCACCGGGCACGGCACGATCGAGGCGGCTGTCGATGCCATGAAGCTCGGCGCGTACGATTTCGTCGAGAAGCCGTTCACGTCGGCGGTCACACTCAAGAC
>JAQULN010000071.1:0-5074 GCA_028718575.1 Candidatus Krumholzibacteriia bacterium
TAGCTGAACGGACACCAGGCACAGCCCGAGCAGGAAGAACACCCAGGTGACGTCGGCGATGCTCACGCGGCACCTCCCGGCAGCGGCCCAGCAGCTCGCATGCGCCCGATGCCTCGGGCTACTACCGCGGCATAGGCCGCGGTCACCCAGACCGCTCCCGCCAGCGTGGTCCAGCCGGCGCCCATCATGCCGAGGCGCGGGATCAACAGTATGCCGGCGACGAGCAGGACTCCGGCGTTGGCGGCATGGATCCAGAGCTGGACCCGGAATGCGCGCATGGCCGTTGTGGGAGCGCCCAGCAGGCTGCCGACGTACAGGATGCCGCCGGCGATCATCACCAACACGAATAGATTCTGATACTCGGCGTACTCGCGGCTATAGAGCAAGGTCAGCACCGGCTTGCCCCAATAGACGGCCACGAGTACTCCCGCCGCGCCCATGGCGCATCCGAGGGCGACCAGCTTGCGCACCGTGGCGTGGAAGGCCGTGATGTCGCCGCAGGCGCGGGCGCGGGACAGGCGCGCGATGCTGGATTGGGAGAGGGCCATCACGACAGTGTTGCCGACCAGCACCAGGTAAGACAACGTCGCGAATACGCCGAGTTCCGCCTCGCCGTGCGCATGCTCGAGCAAGGCGCGTGGCACCGTATGGCGCAGTTGGATCAATAGCGTAACCAGACCCAGGGGCAGTGCCGCCCAGACGATCCCGCGCCACGCCATCGGGCGCCAGCGGGGTCGCAGCGATTCCAGACCTTGCAGGAGCGACCGACAGCGCGGGATGTCGAACGCAAAGAGCGGCACGGCCCAGCCCAGCGGCAATGCCAGCAGAGCCCAGGTCAACTGACCTGTCTGCCAGAACAGGAGGGCGAAGAATAGGAGCGAGGCCGCCCCCTTGATAGTCATGGAAATGGCGACGAGGTCGAGTCGCTCTCGTTTCTGGGCCAGGCCGTAGAAAATGTCGCTGATACCTTCGATCAAGCGGGCCAGTCCGAAGATCAGGATGGTTGCGACCTGGACGCGGCCGTAGCTCAATCCGGCGACCGCCGCCAGCACCGCCAACGCGGCAGGCAGCATGAACAGCCGCACGCTGAGGTAATCGCGAAACGGATGGTCGGCCGCGGTATCGGCGATGAGCACCGACCGCAGCTGTAGATTGGCGAATGCCAAGAGCGGCGTGGCGACGACCGAAGCCAACGCATAGCGCCCCACGTCCGCGGCGGTGCCGAGCTTGGTCAGGACAATGAGAATGCCCCACAAGCTTGCCGCAAAAGCCGCGTTGCCGGTGAATGACCAGACGAAATTGCGGCGCAAGCTGGGTACATGTTCGATCATGATACGGGCGGCGGTGCACTGGCAGGCGCCTCGGGCGGAATCTCTGCGTCGTGTCCGGTGCGGCCCGCAAAATCGGGCACGAGCCGCAACAGGTGCCGCCAGCAGTCCTGCGTGTCGTTGCGATCGGCGGCTTGCAGGAGCAGTTCGAGATCGCTCGCGATTCCGGCCGCCGCCGTCATGCCGCTGCGGCGTCGCGCCACGCGAATGCCGGGGTTGACCGTCGGCTCGGGCTGCTCTTCGTCCGTCCACAACTCTTCGTAGAGCTTCTCGCCGGGCCGTAGGCCGGTGTAGGCGATCGGCACGTCCACTTCGGGCACGAGGCCCGCGAGCTGGATCATCTGCCGCGCCAGGTGGTCGATTTTCACCGGTTCGCCCATGTCCAGGATGAAGATCTCATCGCCCTCGCCCATGCTCGCCGCGAACAGCACCAGGTGAACAGCTTCGGCGATGGTCATGAAAAAGCGTTCGATGCGCGGGTCCGTGACCGTGACCGGTCCACCCTGCCGGATCTGCTTGAGAAAGAGTTCGACGACGCTGCCCGCCGATCCCAGCACATTGCCGAAGCGGATGGTCAGAAAACGTGTGCCCCGGGGCTGGGCGACGCCGAGTTCGCGGATCACTTTCTCGGCGACCTGTTTGGTCGCGCCCATGACGCTGGTGGGTCGCACGGCCTTGTCGGTGCTGATCATCACGAAGCGTTCGACGCCGTGCTCCTGCGCCAGGCGCGCCACGTTCAAGGTGCCGCCGACGTTGTTGCGCACGGCTTCCACCGGGTGGAACTGCAAGATCGGCACGTGTTTATATGCGGCGGCATGGAACACGATCTGCGGCCGCCGCTCCGCGAACAGTTCGCGCAGGCGGACGGAGTCCTTGATGTCGCCCAGGAACAGGCAGCAGTCGGCGCCGGGATGGTTGCGCCGCAGCTCCTGCTCGAGGCGGAAGAGACCGTTCTCGTCCTTGTCCAGGCAGATCAAACGCGCCGCCCGCTGGTCCAGCACCTGGCGGCACAGCTCCGACCCGATGCTGCCGGCGGCGCCCGTGACCAGCACCGTGCGGCCGGCGAGCAGGCGGTGGATCTCGGGCACATCCGAGCGCACGACGCGGCGGTTCAAGAGGTCGTCGAGCGAAAAATCCTGGATGCGAGTGACCGCCTCGCTGCTCTGCAGGATCTGCCAGATGTCCGGGGTCGTCTTGAGCGGCAGTCCCGTCTCCCGGCACAGTTTGACGATGCGGTAGAGCTGCGCGGTCGCGGCCGAGGGCACCGCCAGGATGATCGCCTCGGCGCCGTGCTTGCGGGCGACTTCGCTGATGCTGTCGATGGGCGTGTAGACCGTGACGCCGTGGATCGTGATGCCTTGCTTGAGCCGGTCGTCATCCATGATCGCCACGGGCTTGTAGGTGTTCAGACGCGGCGAATTCATGGCTTCGAGCACCAAGTTGCATGCGCGGCCCGCGCCCACGATGACCACGCGGACGCGCGGTCCCGGGCTGACCTGGCGGGACACGTGGTCGAGGATCCGGTAGGCGTAGCGGCCCACGGTCGCCAGCGTCAGGCAGATCACGGTGTCGATAATGAGCACCGAGCGGGGGAACGCCCCTTGGTAGGCCCAGAGCAGGATCGCCGCGTCGAAGGCCGAGCCGACCAGCGTCGCATACACCAGCGGCGGCACGTCGCGCAGGCCGGCGAACCGCCACGAGACCCGGTGCAGGCCGAACGCATAGAACACGATCAGGCGCACGGGCACCGCGACCAACAGCATCGACCGCAACCAGTTCGACCAGTTCGGCACCTTGACCAGCCACGAGACCTCGAAGCGGATCCAGAACGAGATCGCGACCGAAAGCGCCGCGATCGAGCCGAAGAACAAAACGAAGAAAAGCAGGCGGTGACGACGCACCAGCAGGCTCAGCGGGCCGGAAGAAGGGGGCTTCAAGGCGCCCAGCGTTTTGCGTAGCTGTTCGACCATAACGGCGTCCGGGTGAGCATGCCGCGTCCTGCGAGCCGGACGTAGCAGCGCAAGGAACAACAATCGATTGCGCTCGTGTTGAGGCAAGAGGATAAGACGGCGCGCAGATAAAATCCAGCACCGATCAGGCCGTTTGCCCAAGGCTCCCGCGCTTGCGCGCCGGGTCGCAGCGTGCCATCCTGGGGACGGGCGGCGCAAGGCCGGCGCCGCCGCGACCGCGGTTGCAAGGAGTGTCAGGCGTGTCCAATGTGCTGATCGGTTTCGGCGGCGGGATCGTGGTCATGTTGGTCGCGCTGCTGACCTGGCGTATCGCCCGCGGACGTCGCCGCCGCGAAACCACGCCGGCGCTGCAAATCCAACATTTCACCACCAGCATGCGCGCGGTCGGCGAATTGTCGGTCTTCCGCGTGATGACCAAAGAAGTGATCACCGCGAGCGACCACTGGCTCGGCGAGTTCGGTAAGAAATACCTGCACTGGTTGTTTTCCTCGCGCCGAATCACCTTGATCATCGAGTTCGACGTCGATTTCCGCTACGACCTCGAGGATCCGGCCTTCACCATCGAGCGGCTCGACAACGACGGCGTGCTGTTCCGGCTGCCGCCGTGCCGACATGATGTTCTCATCCGCGACTTGCGCGTCCACAGCGAAGACAACACCGAACTGCTGCCCTGGCTCATGCCGGAACTCTTGAATCGCTTTCTGGCCGGCGGTTTCTCGCCCGAGGCCAAGAACCGGCTCATCCAGGAGACGCGGCTCGAGGCGGCGCGCTTCGCCGGTTCGCTGGTGCAGAAGGCGACGAGCGAGGCTCAGGCGTCGGCCCGCCGTACCTTGACGACCCTGGCCCAGGGTCTCGGCGCGCGCCAGGTCGAGTTCGAGTTCCAGGCGGCGGCCGCGGCTTTTTCGCCCACGGTGGACAGCTCGCGCCTGGAAGCCGCGTTGCCGGCCGCGCACGGGTTCCTGGAGGAGTGAGATGCGGCGGACCATCATCGGCGTCATGGGCGGCAGCACCGCCGATCCCCGTACCGAGCAGCACGCTTACGATTTGGGTCGACTGATCGCCGCAAACGGGTGGGTCCTGTTGAGCGGCGGTCGGCCGACGGGTGTCATGGAGGCGTCGGCCCGCGGTTGCCGCGAGGCGCAGGGACTCTCGATCGGCCTCTTGTTCGACGCCGACCGCGAAGCGGCGAGCCGCCACCTCGATCTGGTCATTCCCACGGGGATGGGCGCAGCGCGCAACGTCGTCAACGTGCTAGCGAGCGACGTCGTGGTTGCCTGCCGCGGCCAGGGGGGCACGCTGAGCGAAATCGCCCTGGCGCTGCGTTTCGCCCGACCGGTCGTGCTGCTGGATTTCCACCCCGGCGCGGCGTTCCTGGACGCCTGCGGCGATGGCCGCTGGTACCTGGCGGACAGCGCGCCCGCCGCGGTCGCGCAGGTGCGCGCCCTGCTTGCGGAAATGGGGCGCGCATGAACCGCCCGGCCGCTGAGTTCGACTTCGACCGCGAGATCGACCGGACCGGCACCGCCAGCCTCAAGTGGCAACGGTATCCGGATCGCGACATCCTGCCGCTGTGGGTGGCCGACACGGATTTCTTGAGCCCGCCCGCCGTGCTGGCCGCCCTGCGGGAGCGGGTCGCGCACGGAGTGTTCGGTTACACGGTGCCGCCGCCGGAGTTGATCGCGGCGGTCGGCGACCACCTCGCCCAGACCTATCGCTGGCAAGTCGATCCGGACTGGCTCGTCTGGCTGCCCGGCCTGGTCTCGGGGTTGGCGGTCG
>JAQULN010000071.1:5084-9858 GCA_028718575.1 Candidatus Krumholzibacteriia bacterium
CGCGCGCCGGGCGTTTGCGGGCCCGGGCGACGGCGTGCTTACCTCGACGCCGATCTACCCGCCGTTTCTGACCTGCCCGTCGGCCATGGAGCGCCACCTGCAGACCGCGCCGCTGGTGCGGCGCCACGGTCGTTGGGAATTCGATTGGGACGCTTTCGCGGCGGCGATCGACCGCACGACGCGGCTCTTCCTTTTCTGTTCGCCGCACAATCCGTGCGGCCGCATCTGGCAACGCGCCGAGTTGGAGCAACTGGCGGAGAACTGCCTACGGCACGACCTCGTCATCTGCAGCGACGAGATCCATAATCAGTTGCTGCTCGATCGCGAACCACACCTGCCGACCGCGCTCGTTGCGCCCGAAATCGCCGCGCGCACAGTCACCCTGCTGGCGCCGAGCAAGACGTACAACATCGCCGGTCTCGGCTGCAGCTATGCCGTGATTCCCGATCAAGCCCTGCGGCGCCGGTTCCAGCGCGCCGCCGCGATGATCGTGCCGCACGTCAACGCACTGGGCTACACGGCCGCCGTCGCCGCGTACCGCGACGGCGGTTCCTGGTTGGCCGCGCAATTGGATTACCTGCGACGCGGGCGCGATCTGATCGAGTCCGCGGTCGCGGCGCTGACCGGCGTGCACATGACCCACGTCGAAGCGACGTACCTGGCCTGGCTGGACTGCCGTGCGTTGCATCTGGACGACCCTGTCGCGCACTTCGAGGCGCACGGACTGGGTTTTCAGGCGGGCAGGGAGTTCGGTTTGCGGGGGTTCATCCGCTGGAACTTCGGCACTACCCACACCCGGCTGCGGGCGGCGCTGGACCGTTTCCAAACGGCCTGCGCCGCCGCGCCTGGGCGGGGTTGAGGCGGGCTATTCCAGGATTCCGAGCAATTCGATCTCGAAGACGAGCGTGGCGTGCGGCCCGATCAGCGGCCCGGCGCCGTTCTCGCCGTAAGCAAGATTGCTCGGGACATAGAACTTGTATTTACTGCCGACCGGCATCAATTGCACACCCTCGGTCCAGCCGGCGATCACGCGGTTCAAGGCGAACGAGGCGGGACTGCCGCGGTCGTAACTGCTGTCGAACTTGGTTCCGTCGAGCAGAGTCCCGAGATAATGCACCTCCACCGTGTCGGTGGCTTTGGGGAGGGGCCCGTCGCCGGCGGTCAAGATCTCGTACTGCAATCCGCTCTCGGTCACCTGCACACCGTCGCGCTGGGCGTTCTCGGCCAGGAAGACCTGCCCCGCGGCCTGGTTGGTGGCGGAACGTTTCTCGTACTGCTCGCGTTGGTAGTCGCCGACGATGGTCGGGATCTGGTCGGCGGCCACGAGTGTGGCGCTCCCCTGCAATTTGTCGCGCATGCCCTGCGCCAGGGCCCGGGCGTCCAACTCGGGGAATTGCTGCTTAACGAATCCGGCGGCGGCCACGCCAAGGGCGTAGCTGCGCTGATCGTCCTCCGTGGCAAAATCCTTGCTAGCGAAGTCCGGCGTATCGACGCCCCGGTGATGGGACTGCATCACGTCGCGGGCGATCTCGTCGGTGAGCTTGGCCTTGTCCGCGAGGCGATCCTTCAGGCCGGACAATAACAGAGCCTGGTTGTCCGCGCCGGGCATGCCGCCGATCTGCTGCGCCAGGTCCATGCCGATCGCGTAGCTGACCGTTTGCAGGCCGGGCTCGAGCACCGTCAAGGGTTCTTCGTGATCGCCGGAGGAGCCGCCGCAGGCCGGCAATAGCAGCAGCCCGACGAGCGCCGGCGCCAGGTTCCGAAGGTGTCGCATAGAAGATCCTTTCGAAGGTCGGAAACCTGGAGCGGGGCGCAAGCGCCACCGGGCCGTCCCGCGCGGCGGTCTCCGTTTGCGGGGAACCTAAGGGCCGGCGGGATCGAACGCAACGACTTCCTTGGCCGGGCCAGGGCGGTTCCTGCTGGCGGCGCAGGCAAGGTCAGGATAGTCTGCTGGGCGAGCCGCGCGCCGGTAGGCGCCCCGGAAACACTTGTCGCAGCCGGGCCGGCCGCTTGCGCCACGCGGGCGGGGGCTCGCGCGGTGAACGCAAACAGGAGTAGTGGCAAGACGTTATGTGTGGCATCTGTGGAGTTGTCTCGCTGGCCGGGCCCCTGGAGCTGCCGGACCGCCTGCCGGAGCGGATGATCGGCAGTCTGCGCCACCGCGGCCCGGACGAGTTCGGCGCCTGGCGGGACGAGACCTGCTTCCTGGGACACGCGCGCTTGAGCATCATCGACCTGGCGACAGGCCAACAGCCCTTGTGTGCCGAGGACGATCGGCACTGGATCGTCTTCAACGGCGAGATCTTCAACTACCCGGAGCTGACGGCCGAACTCGCCGGCCGCGGTCATCAGTTCCGCACCCGCAGCGATACGGAGGTCATTGTCCACGCGTACCAGGAGTGGGGTCCGCGCTGCGTCGAGCACTTCAACGGACAATTCGCCTTCGCGCTCTGGGATCGTCGCGAGCGCAGCTTGTTCCTGGCTCGCGACCGGTTCGGGATCCTGCCGTTGTTCGTGGCGCGCGCGGGCGATCATCTGCTCTTCGCCTCGGAGATGAAAGCGCTCTTCGCCTGGCCCCGCGCATCGTGCCGACTCGATCCCGAACGCCTGGCCGAGGTGTTCACCTACTGGTCGACCTTGCCGCCGGCGACGCCGTTTGCCGGCGTCGCCCAGGTGCCGCCGGGAACGACAGCTGTCTGTCAGGTCGGTCAGAACGCCGCTTCGCGGCCGCCGCCGGAGCCGTTGCCGGCCTGCCTCGCCGTCAGGCGCTACTGGTCGCCCCAGTTTTTGCCGGCCCGCGAGGACGCCCGCCATCCGGAGCGCCCGGCGCGGGCCAGGATGGTGCGCGACATTCGCGAACGGCTCGAGGCGGCCGCGGTGATCAGATTGCGCGCCGACGTGCCGGTGGGCGCGTATCTCTCCGGCGGCCTGGACAGCTCGGCCACGACCGCCTTGATCCACACCTGCACGACCAACCGCCTGCGCACGTTCTCGGTGGGATTCCAGGATCCCGCCTACGACGAGAGCCAATGGCAGCAAGCCATGGTCGCGCATCTTGGCACGAACCACTCGGCGATCGAGGTCGGGCCCGAGGACATCGCCGGCCGCTTTCCCGACGCCATCTGGCATGCCGAAGCGCCGGTCTTGCGCATGGCGCCGGTGCCCCTGCACGCGCTGTCGCACCTGGTCCGGCGGCACGGCTGGAAGGTGGTGCTGACCGGCGAGGGCGCCGACGAGGTCTTCTGCGGATACAACATCTTCCGCGAGGCGAAGGTCCGGCACTTCTGGGCCCGCCGCCCGCAGTCTCCGCACCGGCCGCTCCTGTTGACGCGGCTGTATCCGTATCTGACGCAATCGCCGCCTCAGTTCTTGGCCCGTTTCTACGGGCAGGGCCTCGAGCGCGCGGACGACCGGTTCTTCAGCCATCGCCCGCGCTGGCAGAACACGGGCATGATGACGACGTTTCTGGCGCCTGACGCTCTGCGCGCCGTGCACGCCGGCGAGCCCGAAGCCCGCCTGCTGGCGAGCCTGCCGCCTCAGTACGACGATTGGGGGCCGGTCGCGCGCGCGCAGTATCTGGAGATGGCCACGTTCCTGGCCGGCTATCTACTATGCAGCCAGGGCGACCGCATGTTGATGAGCCATTCCGTGGAGGGGCGCTTCCCGTTCCTCGATCACGAACTCGCAGACGCAGCCTTGGCCATGCCGGCGGCTGCGCGACTTCCCCTGCTGCAGGAAAAAGCGCTGCTCAAATCGGCCGTGGCCGACTTGATTCCGCCGGCGATCCTGCAGCGGCCCAAGCAGCCCTATCGCGCGCCCGACGCTGCCAGCTTCATCGGTCCGATGGGGCGCGCGATGGTCGCCGAGGCGCTCTCGCCGGCGGCCCTGGCCGCCGCGGGGTTCTGGCTGCCAGAGCGGGTTGCCGCATTGCGGCGCAAGTGGGAAGCCGGACGACTGACCAGCGCCCGCGAGAACATGGCCTTCATCGGGCTGCTCAGCACCCAGCTTCTGAGCCGCAGTTTCGGCGCCGAGCTGCCGGCGCGCCTTGGCGAGACCTGCCTGGCGCCGGCGGAACTGGCGTGGCGCCAGGACGGTGCGCCGGGGCAAAGGAGAATACCATGAGCTTCAAGGGACGTGCTGTTGGACTTGCCCTGGCGGTCTTGCTCATGACGACTGCGCCCGGGATGAGGGCCGCTGCCGCTGCCGATGTGCAGTGGGCCAGCGAGCAAGCGCCAGCGTCGCTCTATGATCTGCAGACATGGTCGCTCGAGGGCGAACCGGTCGATCTCGGCCGCTATCGGGGCCAGGTCGCGCTGGTCGTCAACACGGCCAGCAAGTGCGGCCTGACTCCCCAGTACGAGGGTCTGGAGGCGTTGTATCGCGACCTTGCGCCGCGGGGTTTCGTGGTGCTCGGCTTCCCCGCGAATGATTTCAAGGAGCAGGAGCCCGGCACGGCCGCGGAGATCCGCGAGTTCTGCACGCTCAAGTTCGACGTCACGTTCCCGCTTTTCGCCAAGACCACGGTCAAGGGCGAGCAGAAATCCGAGATCTACGGCTTGCTCTGCGCGGAGCTGGCGGAGCCGACCTGGAACTTCACGAAATACCTGGTCGACAAACACGGCCGGGTGCTGGTGCGCTTCGGGCCGCGCACGGCGCCGGATGATCAGGCGCTGCGCGACGCGATTTTGCAGGCCCTCGCCGCCGAATGAGCTGGCCGCCTTGCGGGCCGCCGAACGGGCGTCATTGCAGAGCCAGGTGCACGACGACGCCGAGC
>JAQULN010000072.1 GCA_028718575.1 Candidatus Krumholzibacteriia bacterium
ATCGTTGTATACTGTCGACCCGCAGTGGGCCATTTGTTTATACTAATGTACGTCAACAGTTTATGACGTTCGGCGAAGTTGGCGCGGTCACTGCTAACAGGTTGGAGTGAGAAGCACACCAACAATCCGCAAAGGACGGAAGCCATGCAGAAAACGATCCATGACAATCTGAACGGCCTGCTGGCCGATACCCTGGTCCTGGAGCAGAAGCTCCGCCACTACCATTGGAATGTGCAGGGACCACAGTTCTTCGCGCTGCACGCGAAGTTCGAGGAGCTGTACGACCGTTTCGCCGAGGTGATCGACGACGTGGCCGAACGCATCCTGACCACCGGCGGCAAGCCGATCCGTACCCTGTCCGGCGCGCTCGCGGCGGCGGCGATCAAGGAGGACGACGGCCAGCCCGAGGCTTTGGCGATGGTCCGTAACCTGCGCGCCGATCTGGAAGGGCTGCGCGAGCGGGCCGTCAAGGGCATCGCGGCCGCCGAGGAGGCCAACGATCGCGGGACGGTCAATCTCCTGGACGGCTTGAACGACGAGATCGAGAAGACGCTCTGGATGCTCAAGGCGACCTTGAGCTGACGCGGCGACGGCGGCGTTCGCAAGAGAGCGGGCGCCGCCGACACCCTCCCTACCGCCTCGGTTCCAGTCCCAGCGCCCGCTGCTGGAACGCCGGCAGTGCGAACGCCGCCCGGTGGATCGCCGGGGTCCACCATTTGAGCTGGCCTAGTGCAGCCACGCGTGCAGCGTCCGGCGCGGCGTCCGGTCGCAGACCCTTGCTCGCGAAGCTGAACGACCAAAGGCCGCCGGGGTAGGTCAGGTTGTGGTAATTGTAAAGGGAGACCACGGGGAAGAGGTCGCCCAGGATGTCCAGGAGCGCGCGTTGCGCGTCCGGTTCGTACCAGGGATTCTCGCACTGCGAGACGACGATTCCCTGTTCACTGAGCACCCGCTTGACGTTGCCGTAGAACGCGGGACCGAAAAGGGGTTGCGCCGGCCCGACCGGATCGGTCGAATCGACCAGGACCGCGTCGTACCGCTCGGTCGTTTCCGCCACGAAGGCCACGCCATCGGCGATGGTGACCTGCACGCGCTCGTCGCTCAGGCAGGCGGCGCACTGGGGAATGTGCTCGCGGCAGGCGTCGACCACGAGCGCGTCGATCTCCACCAGGCGAACGTGCTCGACGGTGGGGTGTTTGAGGCATTCGCGGACCGTGCCGCCGTCGCCGCCGCCGATCACGAGCACGCGTCGCGGCGCCGGATGCACCAGCAGCGGCACGTGGGCGATCATCTCGTGGTACACGAACTCGTCGCGCTCGGTCAGCCTGATCATGCCGTCGTTCAGGAGCAGGCGGCCGTGCGCCGCCGTTTCGACGATCGCGACCGTCTGGAACTCGCTCTCGCCGCTGAACAGCACGCTCTCGACCCGCAAGCGGACGGCGTGGGTGTCCTGATTGCGCTCCTCGATCCAGAGGTCCATGGCGACTCCTTCCAGGCTGCCGCAGTTCTACAATTCCTTGATCAGGTGGACGTACTGCACAGGATAGCCGCAGGGCAATTGGACGCTGCAGCGGCGATCGGCGCGATAGCCGGCGGGCAGCGCGCCAACGTCGATGTCGCGCGCGAAGACGAGCATGTCGGCGCGCTGGGGCTGTAGGACCGCGAGCAGGCCGGCCACCGTCCGCCCGGCTTGCGCGGCAGCGAATCCCCAGCCCATCTCGAAACTCGCGTACGAACCGTCGCGCTCGGGCGTGACGTGCATGGTCGCATAGCTCGCGTCGCGCACCGCGTTGAGGGAGTAGCCTTGCGGGGTGAAGACGTGGTCGTCGAACACGAAACCCGGCAGCAAAGCATCCAGTCCGAGGCGGCGTCGCAGCTCTGCGCGGCTGGGCCCGCCGGCGGCGAACAGCGACGCCGCTGCGTCGTCGATGTCGTGCATCAACAGCTCGAGGGTGGCGTCGTCGGCGTCGGGCTGGTGCGGGCGATGCAGGTGGAAGAGGCTGATACGGTCGCCCTGCGAGTCGCCGAAAATCAGGTCGGCGCCGTCGATGCGCTCGCGCAGTCTCGCTACGTCCTGGGTGAACGACGAACGTTGTTCGGCCGGAAAGTTCTCGTTCTTGCGCTCGTAGATCAACGAAAGCAGGTGGCGTTGATCGACCTCGGCGAGCAAGGTTAAAAGGCCGTCGATCAGCGTGGTCTTACCGCAGGTGATCATCACCGCCCACCGCTGGTTGACGAACAGGCTGGACTCGCTGAGCAGATAGGCGTCCAGCTCGCGGCTCTGCAGGTGGCTGAGGATCTCGGCCCGGCTGGCGGCGATGACCCGTTCCCAGAAAACGCGGCCGAGCGCTCGCAGGTCGGGACCGTCTGGTCCGACCAGGATCTCGAACTTTTTTTCCGTGCCTTCGAAAAGCATGCTGCCTCCGTTCCATGATACGGGCAACGAAGATAACACGCGGGGACGCTCTCAGCGAGCAATCGGGCCGCCGTCACCCGAAATCCACGATCACATCCTCGAGCCGGCGCTTCGGCACGTGATGAACTTGCGCGGCGTCGCGCCAGTAGCGGATACCGCCGTCGGGGCCGACCTCGTCGATCACGACGGTTTCGGCCGGCTCGCCCAGCGCGACCGTGAGCAGGATCTCGTACCGCTCAGGGATCGCCAGCGCCGCGCGCAACGCGTCGCGGGCGATAGAGGCGAAGATGCAGGCGCCGAGGCCGCGTTCGGCCGCGCCGAGCATGATCGTGTAGGCGGCGATGGCGTCGTCCCAGCGCACCTGGGGCGAGATCTCCCGGTCGCCCAGAAGGATGATATAGGCCGCGGGGCGCTCGGCCGGCGACGGCCCGCCCCAGTCATTCAGGTAGGCGGCCCAGCGCAAGTGCGGAAAGACGAGCGCGTTGCGCTCGGCCGCGCAGCTCAGCAGGTATCGCAAGGGTTGCTTGTTGGCGGCCGACGCCGTCAGGCGGGCGAGGTCGACCAGTTCGTGGAGGGTGGCGAGCGAGACGGTGCGCTCGGGGCGGTAGCGGCAGCAGGTGCGGCAGCGGCGGACGAGGTCGGCGAGCATCGGGCGAACCTCCCGGGGAAATGCAAACCGTGGGTGCGGCGATTTCAATGGTCTCGGCTGGGATTATTCACGAAGAAACACAGCAGCGAAGCGGAAAATTGCGGCCAGGCAAGACGAGGGCGGCCGGACCGACCAGCCGCCCCCTGGTGTTCAGCGCGTTGTGGGATGTGTCGTTGCCGTATCCGTCCTACTTGCCCTCGACCGCGATGCGCCGGCCGACATGCTCGGCCGCCTTGGGCAGCGTGATGGTCATCACGCCGTTCCTCATGTTCGCCTTGACCTTCTCGCCGTTGACCGCGCACGGCAGGCGCAGACTGCGGGTGAAGCTGCCGTAGACCTGCTCGCGCCGATGGTAGCGGCGGTTAGACTCTTCTTTCTCCGCCTGGCGCTCGCCCTTGATGGTCAGCAGATCGCCCTGCAGGTTCAGATCGATGTCCTGGGATTCCATGCCCGGCAGCTCGACCGTGACCACCAGCCGGTCGTCGTCCTCGGCCAGATCCAGCGCCGGGTACCACGTGCGCGGCGCGGTCTCGGGCTCGTCGAAGAGGTCAAAGAAGCGGCGGAAGAACGGATCGCGCAGTACGGGCTCCAGTTCCGCCCGTGGGCTCCAGCGGATCATACTCGTCATGGCTCATCCCTCCTTCTTTCGCTCGGTTCGCCCCGGCGGTCGAGATGGAGCGCCGTGACGTGGAGCGGTTTGGTTGGTGACTTCGTCCGTCCCGGTCCGGGATCGTTTGCTCTTGTAAATAACAATCTCCGTGCCATTCGAACCTGTTCCGTGCCTCATTGTATGCTGTTGTTTTTTTAGTGATTTGTAGAGGCTGCGCGTGTTCCCGGATGCGCGACGCTGGGGATTCTGTCAGATTGGCGCAGCACAGTCTGACATCGCGCTGCCGGATTGTGTCAATGTGTCTGGCGGCGATGCTTGCCGCCGCCGGCTGGGGTCGCTAGTGACCAATGGGCCGCGACACCGAATCTCGTTACCATGCGGCTGGATGGTCCAGGCATCACGCCCAATCGTGCTGGAAGGCGTCAATCCAGTGGTGTATACTTTGCATTACTGACAGCGGGGGACCTGCGGCTGACCAAGCGCATGATCTTGGTTAAATAGGACAGAAGCGAGGGGCTATGGGGCTCATCGGGACAGAAGCGATCCGGGGACGATCGCCGGCGGCGGCGTGGCTGCTGGCGACGTCTCTGGCGGTCGGGGGCTTGGTCGCGCCGGTCACGCTACAGGCTCGGACCTGGTACGTCGAGCGCGATGGCAGCGGCGATTTCGCGGTGATCCAGGACGCGGTCGATGCGGCGGCCTCGGGCGATACGATCCGCATCGGTCGGGGCCGGTTCAATGAGGGGCAGATGGTGGATCTGGCGGGAGGGGCCCAGTACATCAGGGTTCTGGTTCGGCCGCAGGAATTGACGATCATCGGCTCGAAAGAAGACACGATCATCGGTCTAGAGGAGTCTTGGGATCTGAGTCAGGGAATGCATATGGGGATCCTTGCTCTACCTATTTTTGGCAGCGAGCGGATCGTCGTCGAGGATATCAAGTTTGAGAACATGGGGTATGGTATAAACGTTCAGGACAATACCGTCAAGATAATTCGTTGCATGTTTGAGAATAACCATTATAGTTTAGTATCATTTGATGGCCTGAGTCTAACAGTAGACGACTGCCGATTTTCTCATCTCGCACGTGATGGTCGCCATATCACCGGCATCAACCAATCTCAAGCGATCGTCAGGGATTGTGAGTTCGTGTTGGCCTATGAACATCAGTGGCCACAAATCGCCGTTAGTTTTACTAATGTCGCGAGTAGCACGATAGAGAACTGCTCCTTTGTTGGGGGCGTTGGAGCCGTGCATGTCGGTTTGGCTGGCCATCATACGGTGAGCAACTGCACGTTTTTCAACCAGCAGATATCGTCCGTGTCGGTTGGGTACTATGCGTCGTTGACTATCGCTGATTGTGTGTTTCAACATATCCGCATGGCGTTGAGGGCATGGGACCATGGGACTTTGGACGCTCAACGTTGCGTTGTGGAGTCTCCGTACGACGGTTCGGTGTGGGTCGATCTCAGCACCACCGTCAGTGTCCGGGATAGCGATCTCGCAAGCGGGTCGCGCGGCGCAGTGTGGGTTGAGAATTGTTGGACTTCACCGCCGCCGACCCTGGACTTCACCAACAACTACTGGGGAACAGACGATGCGGACGATATCGCGGTGTTGATCCACGATCGCAATGACGATGAAGCCGTTTGCGCATACGTGAACTTCGTGCCGTACCGGTCGCACTCGGTCCCGATCGAGCAGAAGACCTGGAGCGAGGTGAAGGGGCTGTTCAGGGAGTAGGAGCCCGCGCCCCGGCCGCCGGACCAAACCTCGATTCTGGTGCGACTTTCCGATTCCACCTCTGGGGGAGCCTATCAGATTGGCGGTCCGAACTCCTCCGCAAACCATTCCTCTGGCCCTACAAGCTCCATTGTCCTAGTCTGAGCGGCGCCTCGAGACCGAACCGCGGCCTGGCCGCCGCGGTCGTACCTGCCCGACCAGATGGAAAAAAGGGGCTTCGCCGATGACGGGACCCGACGACGACTCGACCCTGCCTGAGGAACCGGTGCCGCCGGCTGCGACGTCCGCCAACACGACGCCGGCCGCGGCGAACTACCCGCCGTCGCGCCCCGGCGAACGCTTTGCGCCCGGCGCTTTGCTGGCCGACCGCTACCGGATTCTCGGCCGCATCGGCACCGGCGGCATGGGCGAGGTTTACCGGGCCGACGACCTGACGCTCGAGCAGGAAGTCGCGCTGAAGTTCCTGCCCGAGGCGCTGAGCGGACACCCCGACCGGCGGCGGCGCTTCCTGCAGGAGGCCCGCCTGGCGCGCCAGGTGGCCCACCCCAATGTCTGCCGCGTCTACGACGTGGGCGAGACCGCAGGCCAGCTCTTCCTGTCGATGGAGTTCGTGGCGGGGCGCGACCTCGCGTCGGTACTGCGCAGCATCGGCCGCCTGCCGCAAGAGAAGGCCCTCGACATCGCGCGGCAGCTCTGCGCCGGACTCGCCGCGCTGCACGACCGCGGCGTGTTGCACCGCGACCTCAAGCCGGCCAACGTCATGCTCGACGAGGACGGCCGCGTGCGGATCACCGACTTCGGATTGGCCGGCATCGTCGATAAGGTGCGCGCCGGCGACATCCGTTCCGGCACGCCGCGCTACATGGCGCCGGAGCAGCTCGACGGTCGCGAGGTCACTCCGCGCAGCGATATCTACGCGCTGGGGCTGGTGCTCTACGAGATCTTCACCGGCAAGCCGGCATTCCAGGCCGACAGCGCCGACCAGCTCGCCGAGCTGCACCGGTCCGGCGTCCATTCGCGCCTGAGCAGCCACGTGGCCGATGTCGATCCGGCCGTCGAGCGGATCATCGATCGTTGCCTGGCGAAGGATCCCGCGCGGCGGCCCGGCTCCGCGTTGTTGGTTGCGACCGCCTTGCCGGGGGGCGACCCTCTGGCCGCGGCCCTGGCGATGGGCGACACGCCTTCGCCGGAGCTGGTCGCCGCGGCGGGCGGCAAGGGCGGCCTGCATCCGGCGGTCGGGCTCCTGCTGCTGGTGCTCGGAGTGCTGGGACTGCTCGTGCACGCGGGAACGTTCGGTCCGCAGAACTTGGCGCAGCATCTCGATATGGATCGGTCGGCCGATGCGCTCGAGGAGCGCGCGCGCCAGCTCGTGGCCGATCTGGGCTACACGGAGCGGCCCATCGATCGGCAACGCGGTTTCCTACACGACAGCTCGCTCCTGAACTGGCTGTCCGCCCAAGACAGCACTTCCGCGCGCTGGGACCGTCTGGGGGAGGTGCGGCCGGCGCCGCTGGGGTTCTGGTACCGCCAGTCGCCGCGTTACTTGCTGACGCAGAATCCGTACAGCGGCGTCACGTTGAGCGATCCGCCGCCCACGCTGGCCGGCATGCTCCAGGTGACCTTCGATGCTCAGGGCCGCTTGATCGGCTTTAACGCCGTACCGCCGGAAACTTCACTGGTCGCGTTGCCCGACGCGCCGCCGGCGGTTCCCGCGGCGCTCTGGGACCGCATGCTGCAAGCGGCCGGACTGGCGCCCGAGGAGCTCACCCCGGCGCCGCCGCGGTGGTATCCCGGCCAGTTCGTGACCGAGCGGCGCGCGTGGGAGGGCCGCTGGGAGTCCGCCGGCACGGAGGTGCCGATCGTGGTCGAAGCCGGCGGCGTCGACGGGCGGCCCGTGTTCTTTCGGCTGACCGGGCCGTGGTCGGGCCCCTTCGAGCGCACGGCGCTCGAACGCCAGCGCGCAAGCGGCGTGCAACTGGTCCTGGCGCTCGTGGTGCTCGGCGTGCTCGCGGGTGGGGTCAGCCTTGCAGTGCGCAACCATCGCCGCGGCCGCACCGATGCCCACGGCGCCGGCCGTCTGGCGGCGCTGGTTCTGGTGATGCCGGTGGTGCACTGGCTCTTCAGCCGGCATCACGCGCCGCTGCCGGAGGCCATGCTCGATCGTTTCTTCACCGCGTTGGCGATCGGCGCCATGTACGCTTTGTTCTGCCTGTTGCTCTATTTCGCACTCGAACCGTTCGTCCGGCGAACCTGGCCGCAGGTGTTGATCGGCTGGTCGCGCCTGGCGGCGGGCGGCTGGCGCGATCCCCTGGTGGGGCGCAGCGTGCTGCTGGGAGGCGCGATGTTCGGCCTGAGTTCCCTGATCTCGTGGCTCGCGAGGCCGCTGCATCAGGTTCTGGAGCTGCCGACGCCGCCGCCGCAGATCGTGAACTGGGCGCAACTGACCTCGTCGCGGGCGATGCTGGGCAACCTCGCGCTACGGCTGCCGAACGCGCTATTCAACGCCCTGTTCTTCTTGATGTTTTTGGTGCTGTTGCGGCTGCTGACGCGCCGGCCGTGGCTCTCGTACGTGATCTTCGTTGCAGGGCTCATCTTGCTCATGCTGGCCGAGGTCGGCGACTGGCGTGTCGGATTGATGGTCGGACCGGCGATCGCGTTGTTGTGGATCGTGACCCTTGTGCGCGGCGGCATCCTGGCGTTCACCGTCGGCTTGTTTCTGGCCTACACGATCGGCACCGTGCCGCTGACGCTCGATGTCACGCAGATGTACGCCGCATCATCGTTGATCCTGATCGGTGCCGTCGTGCTCTTGTTGGCGGCGGCGTTGAGCATCGCCCTCGGCGGTCGTTCGTTGTTGGGCGAGGACGCAGACACAGTACGCTGATGCTCAGCGCCCGGCCGGCGGCGGCTGCCAGCGGAAGCGCGCGAAGACCTCGGACGCGCCCACGAGTTCGCCGGCGCCCAGCGCCATCAAGATAGCGAGGATCGCCAGTGGTGCATTCGGGCGCGTTGCGGTCATGATCCAGTCACAATCCCGCCACGATCGCGGTGTTGGCGCGCGCTGGGTCGCAACCCGGGGCACGAGCGCGCGTCAGTACCGCAGGATCAGCGCGATGCGCTGGTGCTCGGCCAGGTGTCCCGAGTCCACGAACACGACCTGGCCGCCCTTGGCCAGGACCGTTTCGATGACCTCATCCACGGCGTCGTCGATGACATCGGGCGCGGTGGCGTCCTCGGCGGGCGTCAGGATCATGCCGGTGGCGTCCACCCGCGCGGGATAGAGGAAATCGTCTTCGACGACGAGCAAACGGCCGCGGCCCTCGTGCGCGAGACGCCAGACCTCGCCGATGGTCGAGGCCAGCTTGCGCTCGCCCCGCGCCTGGTCCACGTCCGCCAGAACGCTCTCGCGCTTGTGCGCCAGCGCCGCTTCGACGAGCGGCCAGACGAGCTTGGCCAACTCATGCGCCGACGTCTTGTCGTGGCTGCCGGTCAGGGTGGTCAAAATCGCGTCCTGGTGCTCGGTCACTTCCCGGAAGAACGCCAAATAGCGCTCGACGCCCACGACCACCAGCGGCAGCGACTCGGCGGCCAGCTGCGGCTTGAGCGCGGCGTCCACTTGGCGGAAGAACTGGCGGTGCCGCTCGTCCCGGTAGGCGGACTTGCTGACGCCGAACTCGCCCGGCAACGGCTGTTTGCCGCCGGGGCCCTCGTGGATCAGCGGAAAGCCGTCGGCGTGGACCTCGACAAGCTCGGCGTGGTCGCCCTGGAACAGACGCGTCGGTTTCTCGCTCAATACCAGCGTCCAGTAGCGCGGGCTCCGGTTCAGCGCGAAGACGAGGTCGCGGGTGAAAAATGTGTCGTCGACGATGATGCGCTCGCGCAGGGTGAAGGGCAGCGACACGGCGCGGGCGAAATCGCGGTTCACGAACAGCGCCAGTCCGTCGAGCGCGTGGCGGAAATCGATGCCGGCGGCCAGATCGTCGAGGCGCGCCAGCAGGGGTTCGACGTCGCGCCGCTCGAATTCCTTGAGCAGGCGTTCGGTGGCTTGCTTGATCAGGCTCTTGACGCGGATCGGGTCTTGTCGGTTCTCGGGCGCGGCGCGATGGGTCGGTAGCGTGATGGTCAAGGCGGGATAGCCGGAGAACTGCTGCAGCAAGCGAATTTCTTGGCGGTTCATGGTGGTGCGGCCCTTTCGGCGCGAGGGTCGACGCTGGCGGGTCTTGCTTGGGAAGATAAGCACACCGCGGTGGTCCCGCCGCCGAAAGCGGGCCACGCGCTATGGTTGTCGCCGCGCCGGCATATCGAGGCCGTTCTGATGTAGGAAGAGCTGCGGGACCGTGCCGTCCGACTCCACGACGAAGGTGATCCGGGCGTCGACAACCTTGTAGAAGAACTCGGTGGACGACCCGGCGAACACGGGGATCTTC
>JAQULN010000073.1 GCA_028718575.1 Candidatus Krumholzibacteriia bacterium
TCGCACCTCGACGCCGCCCTGGATGCCCAGCCGGAGCTGACAGGTACGGTCAACGGCCAGGCGTTTGCCGGCTGGCGGGATCTCGACGACCTGCTCGGATCGGTCTGCGAGGTCTTCGCCGGGGGACGCTACCTGTGGCTGCCCTGGGAATGGATCCGCAGCTTGGAGGTTTCGATCCCCGAGCGCCTGCCGGATTTGCTTTGGGTACCCGCGCGGCTGCTGCACAAGGACGGCGAGGAACTGACGGTGAACCTGCCGGCGCTCTACGCCGGCAGCCACGCCTGGGGCGATCCCGCCCTGCAGCTCGGCCGCCGCACCGAATGGGTCGGCGAAGCCGGTCTGCAGCGAGGTTGCGGCCAGCGCCTGTTGGCTTGGGCTGCCGCCGGCGGCGAGGTCCATGAGCTGCCGTTGCTGGAATTGCGCACCCTGGAATTGACGGTTTGACCTGCCGCCCGCGGGCGGGTCGCGCGGCAGGCTGGAAAGGACGCTCATGCCGGCATCCCGGCCGCAGGACAGGCTACGACCGCCGTTTTGGGACCGCTTGACCGCCGACCCGACCGCGGTGAATTCGGCCGCGTTGCGCGTCGACAGTCGCCAGCTCGTGGCCGCGGTGCGCCGGGATATCGAGCGCTTGTTGAACACCCGCCGGACCGATCTGCTCGACCTGACGCGTTGGCCGGAAGCCGCGTCATCGTTGCTCGGCTACGGCCTGCCCGACTTGTCGGTCTACTCCGGCCGCAGCGCGAAGGATCGGCGCGCCATTTGCGAGATGATCGCGGACCTGCTGCGGAAATTCGAGCCCCGCCTGGTGCCGGGCACCATCCGCGTGGAATACGTGGAGGGCGGCAAGGCGATCGGTCTGGCCGCGGCCAACCAGGCCCGGTTCCGGATTCGGGCCCTCTTGCATGTGGATCCTCTGCGGCAGCCGGTGACGTTCGACACCGCGGTCGACATGGAGACCAGCGAGGTCACGCTCGAGGAGATCGGCGATGCGTGATCAACTGCTGCACCACTACGAACGAGAGCTGCGCTTCATCCGCCGCGAGGCGGGACAGTTCGCGACGCGCTACCCCGCGATTGCGGATCTGCTGCAACTGGAAGCGGACCGCTGCAACGATCCGCACGTCGAACGGCTGATCGAAGCGTTCGCCATGCTGGCGGCGCGGGTCCAGTTGCGGTTGGACGACGAGTTCCCCGAGATCTCCGCCGCGCTGCTGCAGAGCCTGTGTCCGCCGCTCGTGACGCCCGTGCCGTCGCTGACGATCGTGCAATTCGCGTCCGATCCGGACCAGAGCGAGGCCACCAGCGGGATCGATATTCCCCGCGGCACCCAGATCCACACGCGGCCCGCGGGCGGAGTGAGCTGCCGCTTTCGGACCTGCTACCCGGTCACCTTGTGGCCGCTGGCGGTCACCGGTCTCGACGTGGTGGGGCTGGCCGCGGGCGAGCCGGGGCTGCCGCCGGGCACGAACGCAGCGCTGCGGATCCGCCTGCAGACGCGCGGCGCTCAGAATTTTCGCGAGTTCAATCTGAGCAGCCTGTGCTTTTTTCTCGACGGCGACGCGTCGCTCGTCTACCGGCTCTATGAGGTGCTGTTTCGGCGAACGCGGGGCGTTGCTCTGCGTCCGAGCCAGGCGGGAACTGCTCGCGGCCGGGCTGTCGCGTTGCCGGCGGGCAGCTTGCGACCTATGGGATTCGCCCCCGACGAGGGAGTCCTCGAGTATCCTCAGGGAGCGCCGTCGGGCCACCGCCTGCTGCAGGAATATTTCGCATTCCCCGAGAAGTATCTCTTCGCGGAATTACGCAATCTGACGCCCGCGGTCCTGGCCGATCTCGGGCATACGCTCGAGGTGCTGGTCGGGCTCGATGAACTACCCCTCGACCTGGAGAGCAAGCTGGGGCCGCAGATCCTCAAGCTGGGCTGCACGCCGGCCGTCAATCTCTTTGCCCAGACCGCCGAGCCGATTCGCTTGACGCACCACCGCAGCGAGTATCCCGTGATTCCCGATATGCGAGCGGCGACCGCGTACGAAGTCCACTCGATCACCGCGGTGGAATCGTCCGACTCGCAGAGCGGCAGGAGCCGCGTCTACTATCCGCTGCACGCGCAGGGGCACTGGAACGCCGCCGCCGATGCGGCCTTCTGGCAGACCTCGGTCCGCGCGGACCACGGCGAGGAGGGCGGCACCACCACCTACCTGACCCTGGTCGATCGCGCCGCCCGGCCGCTCGATGAACTGCCGGCCAAAACCCTCTCGGTGCAAACGCTGTGCACCAACGGCGACTTGCCGTCGGACCTGCCGATGGGCGATCCGCGCGGCGATTTCCAGGTCGAGGGACGGCCGGGCGTGGCCCGCATTCAAGTGCTGCGCAAGCCGACCCGCACGCTGCGGCCGCCGGAGCGCCGCTTCGGCCTGTGGCGGCTGATCAGCCTGCTGAATGTCAATCACGTCGCGCTGGCCGGACCGGCCGCCGGCGCCGGCCCGGACAACTGGCATGATCCGGCCGCTCTGCGCGAACTGCTCGGCCTGCTCGATTTCAGCGGGACGGCGGCCGCGCGGCAGCGGATCAGCGGCCTGGTCGGCATCCGGTCGCGGGCCGTGGTGCGCCGCGTGACCGGCGATCAGGCCGGCCTGTTCGCCCGCGGCACCGAGGTCAGCGCGCTCTTCGACGAGAGCCGTTTCGCCGGCAGCGGCGCCTTCCTGCTGGCGGCGGTCCTCGAACGGTTCCTGGGTTATCTGGCGCCGATCAATTCGTTCATGCAACTCGTCGCTTACAGCCAACAGCGGGAGGAGGTGCTCGAGCAATGGCCGCCGCGCGCTGGGGAGCGAACGCTTGTCTGAGCGACCAGCTGCTTGCCGAGCCCGAACGCTGGGAGTTCTACCAGGCCGTGCGGCTCTGGCAGCAGGCCTCGCGCGACCTGACCCCGGTGGGCGAAGGCGACGATCCCGCGCGCGAGGCGCTCCGCTTTCGCACGACGGTGTCGTTCGCCTTTCCGATCGCCGAGATAGCCGCCTTCACGCTGGACGACGGCCAGCCGGGCCGGGCGCAGATGCGCGTGAATTTCCTGGGCGTCGCGACGCCGGCCAGCTTCGGGTCGCTGCCGACGCCGTACGCCGAGGACGTCGCCCTGGCCGATCGCGACCGCCTGCCGGCCTTGCACGAATTTCTAGACCTGTTCAACCATCGCATCATCGCCTTGTTCTATCGCGCCTGGCACAAGCATCAGGCGGCGGTCGCCGCCGAGCGCGCCGACAGCGCCGAGCCGGCGCTGTTCGACGCCGCGCTGCGCAGCCAGTTGGGGCTGGCCGGCCGCGCGGCCCGCTCCCAAGTTGCGCTGACGGATGGCCTGCTGCTCGGCCGCGCCGGGCTCTTGCGCCCCGGCCAGACGAGCTGCGCCTCGCTGGTGGAAATCTGCCGGCAGGTCTTCGGAGTGGCGGCGCGCGTCGAACAGTTCGTAACGCGCTGGTTCGCCCTCGACGTCGGCGACCGTTCACGTCTCGGCCGCAGCGCCTCGCGACTCGGCGCCGACCTGACCCTCGGCGACCAGGTGCCGCTCGCGCAGTCGCGATTCCGGCTCGTGCTCGGTCCGCTCGACTGGGATCTCTTCGCGGAGTTCCTGCCCCAAGGATCCGCACACGCTGTCTTGCATGAGCTGGTCCGGCTCGCCGCCGGACCGGAATTGACCTATGACGTCCAGCTCGATCTGGATATCGCCGAGGTGCCGCCGCTGTGCCTGGGCGCCGTGGCGGACACCGCGGCGGCGCGCCTGGGTTGGACCACCTGGCTGGGCGCTGCCCGCGGCCGCGCCACGGCCCACGTGGTGGTCGCCGCTGCGGCCGCGACCGCGGCCTGAACCGCAGGAAAGGTAGATCGCCCATGGGACTGAACCTGAAGAACATGGTCGGTAAGCTCACGCCGCAGGCCCGCCGCGCCCTCGAAGGCGCGGCCGGCCTCTGCCAGTCGCGCTCCCACTATGAGGTGGCATGCGAGCACTGGCTGGTGAAGCTGGCCGAACAGCCCGCGCACGACCTCGCCCGCATCTGCGAGCACTACGAGATCGCTCCGGAGGCCGCCTTGCGCGGACTCGAACGCGGTCTGGCCGACTACAAGACGGGCAACAGCGGGCGGGCCTCGCTCAGCGCGGAGATCGAGGATCTGCTGCAAGCCGGCTGGCTGCGCGCGTCGATCGACTACCAGCACTCGCGCACGCGGTCCGGCGTGATCTTCCTGGCGGCGCTCGCCGACCGCGTCATGGGCCGCCGCCTGCGCGACAATTTCCCCGACCTGGCGCGGATCAACGTGGAGGACCTCGCCCAACGCCTGCCCGACCTCGTGGCCGGCTGCCCCGAAGACCGCGAGGTCTTCCACCAGGCGGGCGGCGCCACGGCGGTGGCCGGCGCGCCGCGGGGCGCGGCCAGCGCCGGCGCGCGCGCGACGCCCGCGCTCGATCAGTTCACGGTCGACATAACCGAAGAGGCCAAACAGGGCCGCCTGGACCCCATCCTGGGGCGCGACCGCGAGATCCGGCAGATCGTCGACATCCTGACCCGCCGCCGCCAGAACAATCCGATCCTCACCGGCGAGGCCGGCGTGGGCAAGACGGCGGTGGTCGAGGGGTTCGCGCAGCGCGTCGCCGCCGGCGACGTGCCCGAGCCGCTGCGCGGGGTGATGGTCAAGTCGCTGGACCTCGGTCTCTTGCAGGCAGGCGCCGGCGTCAAGGGCGAATTCGAGAACCGGCTCAAGCAGGTGATCGAAGAGGTACACGCCTCGCCGATCCCGATCATTCTGTTCATCGACGAGGCGCACACCTTGATCGGCGCCGGCGGCCAAGCCGGGCAGAACGACGCGGCCAACCTGCTCAAGCCGGCCCTGGCGCGCGGCGGCCTGCGCACCATCGCCGCGACGACCTGGGCCGAGTACAAGAAATACTTCGAGAAAGACCCCGCGCTGGCGCGCCGTTTCCAGGTGGTCAAGATCGACGAACCCAGCGAGGCGGTTGCCATCGAGATGATGCGCAGCCTGGCGCCGAAGCTGGAGAAACACCACGGCGTGCATCTCTTGGACGAGGCGGTCTGCGAATCGGTCCGCCTGTCGCTGCGCTATCTGCCTGCGCGGCAGCTGCCCGACAAGTCGGTCAGCGTGCTCGACACCGCGTGCGCGCGCGTCGCGATCGGCCAGGGGGCGATTCCCGAGGGCATCGAGAGCCGCCGCAGCCGCCTGCACGCCCTGGCCGCCGAGGCCGCGGTGCTGGAGCGCGAAGCGGCGCTCGGCGAGGATCGCGCCGCGCGGCTCGCGGCGATCGCCACCGAGCGCGAGGCCGTCGCGGCGGAACTGGCTGCGGTCGAAGCCCGCTGGGAGAAAGAGAAGGCGCTGGTCACCGAGATCTGCGAGCTGCGCGTCAAGCTGCACGGCGGCGAAGAGAAGAGCGAGACCGCGGACACGAACGCCGGCGGGGGCGAGACAGGCGGCGTGCCAACCGCCAAGCCGGCCGCCAAGCCGGCCGCCAAGGGCGCCGGCGCGGCCGCGGTCGATCGCCAGGCGTTGCTCGACCGCTATCGCGGTTGCCAGCGCGAGCTGACCGCGCTGCAGGGCGAGGAACCGCTCGTTTCCAGCGAGGTCGACGGCCAGGCCGTCGCGGCCGTGATCTCGAGCTGGACCGGCATCCCGGTGGGCCGCATGGTGGCCGACGAGATCCAGACGGTGCTCGAACTGCCGGCGCGCCTGGAGCAGCGCGTGATCGGCCAGACCCACGCGCTCGAGGCCATCGCCCAGCGCATCCGCACGTCGCGCGCCAATCTCGACAATCCGTCGCGGCCGGTCGGCGTGTTCCTGCTCGTCGGGCCCAGCGGCGTGGGCAAGACCGAGACGGCGCTGGCGCTCTCGGAGCTGCTCTACGGCGGCGAGCGCAACCTGATCTCGATCAACATGTCGGAGTACCAGGAGGCGCACACCGTCAGCAGCCTGAAGGGCTCGCCGCCCGGCTACGTGGGCTACGGCGAAGGCGGCGTGCTGACCGAGGCCGTGCGCCGGCGGCCGTACTCGGTCGTCCTGCTGGACGAGGTCGAGAAGGCCCATCCCGACGTGATGGAACTGTTCTTCCAGGTCTTCGACAAGGGCGTGCTCGAAGACGGCGAGGGCCGCGAGATCGATTTCAAGAACACGGTGATCCTCTTGACGAGCAACATGGGCACCGAGCTGACGATGTCGCTCTGCCAGGATCCCGACACCATGCCCGCGCCGGAGGCTCTGGCCGAAGCCCTGCGGCCGGAGATTTTGAAGTGCTTCCCGCCGGCTTTGCTCGGTCGTATGATCGTGGTGCCGTTCTACCCGCTGCACGGCGAGGCGCTGCGCAAGATCGTAGGGCTGCAGGTGCGGCGCATCGCCAAGCGCATGCTCGCCAATCACGGCGCGGAAATGGTCTACGATGATTCACTGCTGGCGGCGATCGCCGAGCGCTGCCAGGATCCCGACAGCGGGGCGCGCGCGGTCGATCACATCCTGACGCGGTCGCTGTTGCCCGAGGTCTCGGCGGAGTTCCTGGCGCGCATGGCGCGCAACGAGGCGTTTCGACGAGTCAAGGTTTCGCTGGGTGCGAGCGGATTCGAGTATGACATCAGTTGACGTGACGGACATCGCATACGGCCGGTTCGGGTTTGGCCGGATCGCGCAATTGGTCTAGACTGGGCAGGGATTGTCTTCAACCCTGGAGGGTCGTGACATGTGGGATCACAGTGGACGGTGTAAACCGATTGCCGTGGGCGTGACGCTGGGCCTGTTCTTCCTCGCCTTGGCGCTGCCGGCCGCCGGTGCCTTCGATGCGGCAGCCCTCCAGGCGCGGCTGGGTCAGCGCGGCGCGCCGGACTGGCTCGGCGCCGTGGATCTGGCCGCCAAAGCGGCCGACAAGTCGATCGGCGGCACGTTGCAGGTGGCGGTCGGCGATGGCGGTACGGTCCAGTACAACGACGGCGCCGGCTGGCAGAACCTGCCGGATGCCGGTTACCCGACGGGGGAGTTTCTGTACCGCGTCGACGCGCTCAGCCTCGATAACCTTTGGGTTTGCGGTGCGAACGGCGTGCGGTCGTTCGATGGAAACGACTGGAGTGAGCCGCAGCTCACCGGCCATGACGTTTTCTCCATCATGGTGCGGCCAGATGGCGTCGTGGCTTGCACGACCGGCGGCCAGGTCTGGCGCGACACCGGGTCTGGTTGGGTGAATCTGGTAAGCGCTGGCAACCTCTTGTTCGGAGTATGGGGACTGTCGGCTGACGACTTCTGGATCTGCGGTTCCGAAGGCCTGATCAGGCGTTACCGCCATGGTGAGTGGACAACGGTGAGTTCTGGAACGACCGAGGATCTGTATACTATATGGGGCGCTCCCGGCGTCGGGCCGTTCTTCGTCGGCGTCGCTGGCACGTTCCTGGTTTACCGCGACGGTGCCATCCACCCGATCACGACGGGCACCGCCCTTACGATGAACAGCATCCACGGTACTTCGGCGACCGACATCTGGATCTGCGGTGTAAATGGACGTGTCTGGCATTACGACGGAACCCCCCCCCTCACCGAGTACAATCCGAATGGGTTGAGTGTCTATTTATGGGGCGTTTCGGCGCTGCCCGGCGGCCAAGTCACGGTCGTCGGGAACGGCGGCAATGTCCAACATTTCGACGGCGAGGTATGGACGGCGAACAATATCTCCACCACGGCCTACCTCGTCGGTTTGATCAGCCTCCCCTCGGTGGACAACGCGGGCTGGTGGGATGGGTTCGCTCGCGCGCCGCAGGGTCAGGGGCTCGGCTACGAGAGCGGCGGCGGCGTCGCGCTCAGCGTGATCAACTACGGCGGCAGGCTCGTGGCCCACGGATCATTCGACGCAGCCGGCGGGCAGCCTGCGTCCAACATCGCCGCCTTCGACGGCACGGCCTGGGAGGCTTTGCCGGCAGTCGAGGTGCCGATCGACCTGTTATGTCAGTCCCTTGCAATCTATGCTGGGGATCTTGTCTGCGTCGATGCCCCGGAGTCCGGGATCAACCGGGTCCAGCGCCTGAGCGGAAGCAACTGGGAATCGATGGGCCCCGTTTTAGAACATCCCGTGCTCGTGATCAAGAATCTGACCATCGCAAGTGAAGAGCGTTTGTACATCGCCGGAGAGATCCCGCATCCCACAAATATCAATGAATTCGCAGTCTTCCGTTGGAATCCGCAGTCTGAGATCTGGCAGCCCGTCGGCAGCGGACTGCCGGACGAGGCGACCTTCTCCCTTGCCGAGTTCGGCGGAGATCTCTTCGCGTCGCTTGCGGACCGGCGTGAAATCTGGCGGCTCGCCGGCGGGAATCCATCCGGTGTCTGGGATCTGGTCTTTGCTAGTGCAACCGTCTACCCGGTGGGCTTGCTCAAGCACCAAGGCTCCCTCTATGTCGGCTGCAGCGGCGAAGAAACCGCTTTGTTGCGCCGGTATATTCCGGGCGGTTCGCTCGAATGGCAGAACGTCGGGGCGGTGGTGTCCGGCGACGGATATATCTTCGGTATGACCAGTTGGGGCGACCGCATCATCTTGAGCGGCGGGTTTATGCAACTCGGTACGGCAGTTTCGCGCCATGTCGCGTACTGGGAGAATGGCACGGTCCACGGGTTCGGCTCCGGTTTGCAGAGTTGGCTGGGAGCGTACGGCTCCGCGTTTCTCAATGATGACATTTACTTCGGAGGTTTCGGCATCTCCGGTGCCGGCACCTGCGAGTCCTGGGGCATCGCCCGCTGGCGCGATTTGGGCGGCGCGGCGACGACGCCGCAGGTCGCGGTCACGGCGCCGGCCTCGGTCGCCGCGGGTTTTCCAGCGACGATCTCCGCCGCGGTGACGTCCTACCAGACGGTGCAGCGCGTCTCGGTCGCCTACCGTGCGCTCGATCAGCAGGATTTCCAGCACCGCGTCATGGAGCCGCCGACCAGCAAGAGCGACGGAACGTTCGAGACCACGATTCCCGGCAGCGACATCAGTTCCTACGGCCTGCAGTACTTCGTCACGGTGCAGACCAATCAAGCGACGGTCACCGTGCCCGCCAATGCTGGGCTGACGGCTGGCTTCGTCGGTGCCGGCGTAGCGTCCGACCTTCTGCAGGAAGTCGCCATGCGGTACGAGCTGATCGGCGTGCCGTTCGTCCCGCTCGGCAACATGCGCCAGATCCTCGAGGACGACCTCGGCGGCTACGATCCCTCGAAGTGGCGGCTCGAGCGCTGGAACCCCGCCACACAGCGTTATCTGCCGTACTCGTCGGTGCCGCCGTTCGCGCCGGGCCGCGGCTACTACCTGATCCAGCGCAATCCCGTCACGATCGACATCAGCGGCACGACGACCAGCACCGTGGGCGGCGCGACGATTCCGCTCGAGCCCGGGTGGAACATGATCGCCGCCCCGTACCTGTTCAGTGTCCCGTGGGCGGAGGTCGAGCAGCCGGCGGCGCTGGAGGACCAACTCATCGCGCGCGTGGACGATGCCTACGAGGCGAGCACGACGCTGGTGCCCTGGCGGGGCTACTTCGTGTACCTGACGGGATCGAGCCCGGCGACCTTGACCGTGCCAGCGGCCGTTCCGGGCAAGTCCGACGGCGAAGGTCTGCCGGCCGGCAAGACGATCGACGAGCCGACGGAGTTGCCGGGTTGCGACTGGGTGATCGCAATGGCCGCCGAGCAGGGCGAGAGCCGGGACCTGCCGAAGATCGTGGGCGCCTTGACCGCGCTCGACGGCGGACCGGGCGACCTGCACCAGCCGCCCTCGTTGCCGCACGATCTGTCGGTGTGGCTGGAACGT
>JAQULN010000074.1 GCA_028718575.1 Candidatus Krumholzibacteriia bacterium
CTTCATGTCGGCTGCGTCGATCTTGGCCTTCAGCGCGGGATCGTTCAGCGCCGCGGCGCGTTCCTCCGCCGAGAAAGACGCGGCTCTGAAGGTAGGCGGCAGCAGGTAGAGCGAGAACAAGAGGATGACGAGACACAAGGCTCCCCTGATTTGCAGGGATCGGTTCATGACGTCGCTCCTGAATCCTCTCAAGTCGCGGTCGGTGCGCCGACCCGGGGCAAAAAAAAACGTCCCGGCGCGGGAATGCCCGAACGCGGTCGACCGGGCCACGCCGAAAAAATGCCGGCGGCAATGATAGCACGCGCCTGCGGCACATGCCAGGACAAGCTCGCGGGGGGGCCGTCAGCTCCCCGCGGCCGCCCGAGCAGTCTGCAGCGCCAGCAGCTCCGAGACGGTGACGAAAGCGACTCCCTCGGCCTGCAACCGCGGCAGTTCCTCCCGTAGGACCTGCAGGGTCGCGGGATGCGGATGGCCAATGCCGACGGCGAACCCCGCCGAGCGGGCGGCCTGCACCAGCGCCCGCAATCGGGAGCGGATCTGGTCGTGATCCTGGCGGTCGTGATCCAGGAAGATCCGGTTGCGGGCGGCAGGGACGCCCGCCGCGCGCGCCGTCTGGTAGGCAACGGAGTTCGCGCTCGTCAAACTGTCCAGAAAGATCAAGTCCCGCGCTTTGAGTTCGGTCATGAGCGATCGCATGGTGGGCGCGTCGGTGGTGGCGGCGCTGCCCATGTGGTTATTGACGCCGCTGATATTCGGCAGCGCGTGCAGGGCTTCGTCCAGGAGTGCGGCCAACTGGCCGCCCGACATGCCCACCAGGACGGCGCGCGGCCCCGGATCCACGTCCGGGTAGCCCTGCGGCTCCATGGGCAGATGCAGGAAGATCTCGCGCCGCCGCACCGGCAGTTTGCCAGCGTCGGTTCCCAAGCCCAACGTGACCGGGCAGCCGGCAGCCTGGCGCAGGCTCACTGCCTCGTCGGCGTACCCGCGTTCCTGGCTGGCCGCGGCCGGTGGCAACGCCAGCTCCGTGCCCGCCAGCGCGAAACGGCGTGAGTACGGCAGACTGGGCAGAATAGCCATGGTGAGCGGGATCTCCAACGCGGCAAGTCCGCTGGTGGTTGCATCGGCGCGATGGCCCCAGTCGTCGATCACCAGAGCCACGACCGGTCCGTTCGCCCGGGCTTGCAGTTGCCGCCAGGCCGTGGCCGAGAGATCGGCCCCCCAGTGGACCTGCGGCCGCGCGGTACCCTCGCGGTAGAGCAGCAATGTATGAGTCGGACGGCCGCTCGTGCCGATATCGACCCGCACCAGGTCGCGAGCCTCCGCGGGCTGCTTGAGATCGCGCGCCTGACTGCTACGGGGTAGGCGCTCACACCAGAGGACGCGACCCCCAGCCGGGCGGATCGCCGCGGCGAGGCGGTCCTGGACCTGCCACCACGAGGTGTCGCCGGCGATCGCAACCACTCGACAACGGATCGCAGCGTCCTGTCCCGCCGCCGGCAGCGGCCAGTCGTAGCTGAGGCCGGCGAACTCGGCGGCGGCCGACGCGCCCGGCGACGCGTGGCTCGGCGGCGTCTGCAAATCGGGCAGGACGGTCGCCAGAGCATCGTCGAGGTGAGCTTGCACCTCGGTGTAGAGCTGATCCGCACCGAGGTTCAGCAGCGCCGTCTTGCCGCTCTCCGAACGCGACCAGAGCAGGACGCCGAACGCGCCGACGGCAGCCAGACCGAGCAGACCGAGCAGCCAGGACCAGACCGGAGGGTGTCGTTGGGAGCGGCTGGTGTTGCGGCGATCGCGGCGCTGGCCGGCCAAGGGTTCCCTCCCTTGCGCCGCCGGACGGACGGCTCAGGTGGCGGAGGTTTACTGGGAGGGGCCCCGCGGGGCCCCTCTGAAGATCGCTGAAGGCCGGCGTCTGGCGCGGCCGTTTCGCTCCGCGTTACGGCGTGCCAACGGTGAGATCTTCCAGGCCGAGGATCTTGTAGCAGCCTTC
This sequence comes from Candidatus Krumholzibacteriia bacterium, assembly GCA_028718575.1. Taxonomy (GTDB): domain Bacteria; phylum Krumholzibacteriota; class Krumholzibacteriia; order LZORAL124-64-63; family LZORAL124-64-63; genus Glo-17. The sequence goes on from JAQULN010000074.1 coordinate 1,988, forward strand.
CTCGTCCGTCACGTAGAAGTTCACCGACCCTTGGACGCGCAGGATCAAGTCTCTGCCGGAGATCGAGAATTTGATGTCGATCAGGTAATTTCGCTTGAAGCTGGCCGGTGCGCCCTCGTGTTGCGCCTGTCCGAAATTGGGATCATTTTCCGGAGTCGGCTGCCACACTCCCTGCGCCTCCAATTGATCGACGGAGATCGTGGAGATGATGTAGGTGTTGTTGCCCTCGAGTCCGTTGAACATGCGCTCGGCGATCTGGATCTCGATATCGTAGTTGTACGGTTCTTCCGGCGCCTGCGGGATGAACAGGTAATCCTCACTCAGGATTTCGCGGTAGGCGTCCAGATTTCTCGCGGCATAGACCGTACGGAAGAGTTCGATCAGCGCGTCTCTGTCCTTCACGCAGGTGTCGATCGGCGGCGGCGGTGGTGTATTGTTGTTGTCTCCGCCGGGAGAGAAGATACATCCGGGGGTGAGGTAGGCGAGGATCAGGAGCGCGGCAAGATGCGGCCTGAATTTCATGATCATCCTCCTGGGACTCAGCGGACAACAAACAACCGACCCATCCGATCGATCGGCTGGCGTATCACAACGGTGGCCGATGCACGGACACGTTACCCAGGATCGCGATGGCTCGCTTTCGTCGAAAATCAGGCAACCCCATATTCGCGTCCCGTGATTATAGCAAAAAACCGGCCCGCGATGCCAGTCCAATTTGCGCGATACCCCAAAAACGACAAAAATCCCGTTCAGAAGCCGAAAGCGCCCCGTAAGCGGCCCATGGTCTCGAGCGTTGCGCCGGAATCCGGATCTTGTTCACCCTGCTCATCCCGCCAATAGCTCAAGAAATAATAGCTCCCCTCGAGCGTGAACTGCAGGACGGCACGACCTCGGTAGCGAGTGATCCCGCCGGTCTGCGTGTCGGTCACGGTTACCAGGTAGATGAGTTCCCATTCCGCCAGGCCGCCAGACCCGGCGGGGGTGTTGATCGGGTCATCGCGCAGGTCGGCCTCGATCGTGACATTGGAGGCGAACCAGCGGCTGACGAATTCCATCTCGGCGGCTTTACGCCAATTCGCCCAATCGACCTGCGGATAGGCCTGCTCCGTTTCGCTGTCGGGCACGTAGACAAAGTTTTCCGAGACGGCGGTATCCCAACCGCTGGCATCCCGGTTGATCATGGCCAACCGGCAGTTCTCCCAGATGTTCTCGGCGCTGACCCGCGGCAGGTAGTAGATCGCCTGCGCGAACGGCGGCTCGGGGTCTCGCGCATCGAACAAGCAGCCGTTCAGCGCCAGCAGGATCAGACTGCCCAGCGCCATGATCGCGGACGTCGGCCGTGTCATCGCCTTCATGGTCCGCCTCCTTCTAGAACGTCCACTTCAATTGCACGTCCGCTTCCCAGTAGTCCCGGCTGGTGTTCGTCACGTTGGGACCATAGGCCAGGACACGCTTGACGCGCGCATCTACGCTCAGCGGACTCGCGGTCGATCCCCACTTGCGATTGAGCGTCGCGCCGAGCCAGAGTTCGCCGCTGTAGCGTTCGTTCAGCGTATTCGTGGTCCCAAAGCGTTCCACGGTGTCGAGGGTCCGATAGGTCGCCGACTGTAATTTGAGCGTCTCCCCGCTCGCCCAGGTAATGGCGTTCCAAGACAGACCGAGTTCGATGCGGTTGATCGTCTGAGCCTGGTCCCGCCGATAGAAGGTGCGGCCGGCGGCGTCCCGGCCGGTGCGGGTGCCGTTGTACCGCTGGTTGAAATCGTGCTTGACCACGATTTCCAGCCGCTCGCTGGGTTTGACCGTCACGGTCGTGGCCAGATTGCCGCGCTTGTTGAACGAATCGTCCTTGTTGACGTTCTCGAGGTGCGCGAACGTGAAATCCTGATATTGAATATACATGCGAAACGTCTGGGACAGAATGACGTTCGGACTGATGAAGAAACGGTAGCTCGGCGCGATCTCGTAAGTGCGCCGCGCGTTGTTGTTGGCCGAGCGCGAACGGCGGATGGCCACGTCGTCGATCCGCTGGTACTCCCCCAGCACCGAAACGGTGAACCGCTGCGGCCAGCGCGCATCGACCTTGAGGCGCGCTTCCTCGACCAGACGGTCGCGGTCGTTCTCGTTGAACGCATTCTGGGCGATGTCCTGCGCCAGTTCGGTGCGATAGCGGCCGGAGAGGGTGGTGTTGCGGAAGACGCTGCGTATCCAGTCGACGCTGAAATTGCGCACCTTACGATACTGCCGGCCGAGGGAAGCCTGGGCGCCGAGCAACTGCTGCGCGTCCCAACTCCATTCATACTTGTAATCCAGCACGAAGGAGTCGCGCCCGACCGGGGCCATCAGCCGCAGGGCCATGGCGTCTCGGAGGCGCTCGCGGCGGCCAACGCCGCTGATCGCGTACTGTTGCTCGTTGAAGGTGTGCTCGAGCTTGGCCGTCATTTGATAGCGCCCGCTGCGCACCGAGTTGTTCCACGCCAAGCTCAGCGCGTCCTTCTCCTCCAGTTCCTGGACGACCTTGCTGGCGCCTTCGGGAACGTTGAGCGTGTCGATCAACCCGTTGCTGTTGCGGTAGAAGTCCAGAAAACGCCGGTCGAAACTGCTCTGCGTTACGGTGAACTGCCCTTGGATTCGCTGGCGTCCGTAGTACACGCCCGCGCCGAGGCTGTCGCCGGTCGTCGACGACGGACTCGCCAACCCGGCGAGGGTGCTCTCACCGTCACGCTTGGAGACGTACAGCCGCGTCGCCAACTGCACGCCTTCGGCAACCCGCATCCCGCTGCGCAGCGCCGCGGAGACCTCCGTTTCCTGAAAATCATTGTGTTGGCCCAGGTTGACGGCTTGCTGGTCGTACAGGAACCAATCGGCTGTCAGCCTGTGCACGATCGGGCCGGTGGCCACCGGCCCCTTGTTCGCCGCCACACCGCCGCGCCAGAGTTCGCGCTGGTTCACGTTGGTGCTGCCGGCCGTATTGGTGGTGACGTCCTTGGACCAATCTCTGCCGACCTGCATGTTCAGCCGCACCGGCAGCAGGTTGCCGCTTTCGTAGCCGGCCTGGACGCCGCGGGTTTCGACGGTCTTGTCCTGGCGCCGGTAGGTCTCGTAGCCCCAATTGTACGTGTCGGTGATACGGCCGCCGCCGGCCACTTGCACCGAGTTCGCCAGACGGCCGTTATAGGCCACCCGCATGACATTGGCCTGCACACCTGCCGAAGGATTGTTGACGCAGTTGAAGAACAGTCGTTCCGATTCGATGCTCACCGGCACCTCGTCGACGACGTCGGGCAACAAGCGCTCCCGGGCTGCCGTCACCTCGGATTCGATCTCCAGCGCGCTGATCCCCTCGGCCGCGAGACTGTCGGCCAGCGCTGTCAGCAACTGCTCGAGAAGCTGCGGCGTCAGCGGCGGCGGTTCTGCGTCCGCCGCGTACCCGAACGCCGCCGCCGCGCCGGTGGTGTCGGCCGCCGCCGAGCCGGTCGTGTCGGCCGGGGCCGCCGGCTGCTCGGCCCAAGCCGCCGCGCAGCCGGCCAACACCAGAACGGCAACGAGCAGCGCCGCGCGCTGAACCGGCGGCCTCATACCCACCCCCTGTCAGCAAGAACCCGCGCCAACCGGCGCCAGGCCGCATTCGGCAGTTCCTCCGGCCGCGCCGCGGGTGTCAGCTCCGCCTGCGCCATGACCTCGGCTAGCGCGATCTCGTCCAGGCCGCAGCGGCGGCGCAGGGCGGTTCCGATCTGCTTTCGACGTTGCTGGAACACAGCCTTGACCGTCCGTAGAAAAACCGTGTATTCGCTCACCGGCCATGGCTCGCGCGGCACCAGCCGGACGACGGCCGAGGTGACCTCCGGACGGGGCCAGAATACCGTCGCCGGCACGGTTCGCTGCACCGCCACCTGGAACAGCGATCCCATCACCACGGCGAGTACGCCGCGATCTCGTTCGCCCGGCTCGGCGGCAAGCCTCGCGGCCACTTCCTTCTGGACCATCAGCACGGCTCCCGTTACCGCGGCTTGTCGTTCGGCCAGCGCGAAGAGGACGGTACTCGTCAATCCGTACGGCAAGTTGCCAGCGACCACCGGTCGCGGCCCGGCCAGCGCGAGGACTTCATCCCATTCCAGGCGCGCGAGGTCGGCCGCCAATAACGTGAATCCGGGCCGGCCGCCGAACTCGTCGCGCAGTAACCGACAAAGATGGCGGTCCACCTCAACGGCGGTCACCCGCGCGCGGCGGTCCAACAATGGGCTGGTCAGCGCGCCGCCGCCCGCGCCGAGCTCCAGGATGCAAGTTCCCAGCGCCACCGCGTCCTCGGCGATGGAGCGTGCGAGATTGCCGTCGACCAGAAAATTCTGTCCGCGCCGTTTGACCGGCCGGATCCCGTGCCGCCGCAACAAAGCGAGCTGGCTTTCGCTCACGCGCACTCCCGTCGCAGCATTCTCAGACCGGCGCAACCGCACGTCCGCGGGTGCCGGTATCGTCCCTGGTTGGGATCGTCAACTGTGGCCGAAACATGAACTCGAATGATCCATGTTGCGGCGCCGTGGCGCCCTCCAGCAAGAAAGATCAGGGGAATTCATACTACCGGCCGCGCGGACGCTGCGTCAAGCGCGCCGGGAAGCCGCCGGAACAGCCGCGCGAAATTCGCGGTCGTCCGGTCCGCCAATTCGGCGGGCGCCACGTCCAGAATCCGGGCCAGCGCCTCTCGCGTGTGCACGAGGAAAGCCGGCTCGTTCCGCCGGCCCCGCTGCGGAACCGGCGGCAACCATGGCGCGTCCGTCTCGAGCAAGACATCATCCGCGGTCACGTTGGCATCGCGCAACACGTCCGGCAGCCGGCTGCGGCGATAGGTGAGCGGTCCGCCGATCCCTAGCAGGCAGCCATGTTCGATCGCCCAGGCGGCGTGGTCACCGTCTCCGGCGAAACTGTGCAGGACCGCGCCGCGCGGCGGGACGCCCGTCTCCTCGAGCAGCGCGATCGTCTCGGCATAAGCGTCACGGATATGCAGGACCACCGGCAGATCCAGCGTGACCGCAAGTTCCAGCTGTGCCTCGAACGCAGTCCCTTGCGCCGGCCGCGGCGAAAGGTCGCGGTAGAAGTCCAGTCCCACCTCGCCGATCGCCACGACCGGCCCGGCGGTGGCCAGGTCGCGCATCGCGGCCAGCAAGGCGCGCCCGGCTGCGGTCATACCGCCGGCCGGGTCGGCCAGTTCGGCGGCGCTATGCGGATGAACACCGACCGTGGCCAGGAATCGCCGATCTTCGCGCCCCATCGCGACGGCGGCCTCGCTGCTGGCCAGGTCGTAGCCGACGTTCAGAACACCGGCGATCCCCGCCGCCAAGGCGCGCGCGAACACGGCCGAGCGGTCGGCCGCGAATTCCGGGCGGAAAAGATGCGCGTGGCTATCGATCATGGCATGCGCGGCGAACCAGGCGGCGCTCCAGGCGGCGGGCCGGGACGGCGCCGGCCGCGACGCCGGCGCGGACGCGGCACGGGGTTGCCGGCATCGTGGTCATCGCCCGCCTCCGGCTCGGCGTCCGGTTCGGCGGCCGGCGCGCTGAAGCAGAGTTCCGCTACAGCGACCTCGACCATTTCGTGCCCGTCGTCGGCGAATTGCAGCGTGACCTTGTTCTGCAGCGGATCGATTTTGCGCACCTTGCCCTGGCGGTCGCGCCAGGTGACCACGCTGCCGAGCTTCGGCATCCGTTTCAGTTCCTCTTGATAGATCTGGTGTTCGTAAGCCAGGCAGCACCGCAGGCGTCCACACGGTCCCGATAATTTGGATTGATTGAGGGCCAACTGCTGATCCTTCGCCATGCGCAGCCCCACCGACTCGAACGCGCCGAGGAAGGAGCTGCAGCAGAAGACGCGGCCGCAGATCCCGAGGCCGCCCTTGAGGCGGGCCTCATCGCGGACACCGATTTGCCGCAATTCGATGCGGGTGCGGAAGATGCCGGCCAGGTCGCGCACGAGGGCGCGGAAATCGATCCGGCCTGCCGCCAGGAAATAGAACGTCAGCTTCTTGCGGTCCCAGCGACGCTCGACGCCGGCCAGTTGCATCGGCAACCCGTGCTGCTCGATTCGCTGCTGGCAGATGCTCCAGGCGTCCCGCTCCTCGCGCCGCAGCTCCGGCAGGCGCAAGAGATCTTGCGCCGTCGCCAGGGCCAGGATGCCCTGCCGCCCGGCTTCCTGCCGCCAGGCGGGCGGGCCAGAGCCCATGTAGACGACCTGACCGAGGTCGCGTCCGCGATCTGCTTCGACGAGGCAATACCGGCCGATCTGCAGCGCAACGCCGTACCGGTTGTGATAACAGCTCTTGCGCTGCTCGTGGAACCGCACCAGGACCACCGGGCCGTCCGCGTCCGCCGGCGACACGCTGCCCGCCGCCGCGCCGGTAGCTGGCTCCTGGCTGCTATCAGGTCGCTGGGCGGGTTTGGCGCGGTCGGTGTCGTTTCGTTCAGGCATGCACGCTCAGATCTTGCAGCAGCACGGCCATCACCAGGCCGAGGTTGAAGTTCCCGTCGATATCCTGTTTGGCTTGCTCGACGCGGGCGATGGCGCGCAGGAGTCCATCGGTATCCCACTGGGCCGCCGCCCGGCGCACCAGCGCCGCCGCGGCCGTCGCCCGCGGCTGCCAGTGCGAACCGCGCTCGCGGCACGCCACCGTCTCGGCTAGCAACAGGGCCAGCGTCTCGCAGACCTGCAGGGCTCGTTGGCGGCGAGCGGCCAGATCGTGGCCGCCGCCGGGCAAGCCCGGCCCCGTGCCGGTATGCAACTGTTCCGCCGCGAGCACCGCCCGGTCCGAGCGGCGATCGGCGAGGGCGTCGAACAGCGTCTCCACCCAACGCCGCAACGCCTGGCTGTCCGCATCCAGCAGTCCCAACGCCTTGCGGATGTTGCCGTCGGCAAGGCGCGCGGCCTCCGCCCGCACCGCCGCGTCGGCCTCCGGGTGCAGATCCGCCAACAACGTCTCGAGTTCCTCCGCCGAGTATGCGGTGAACGATACCTGCTGGCAACGCGAGAGGATGGTCGGCAGGACCCCGGCGAGACTCGGAACGAGCAGCATGATGACCGCGCGCGGCGGCGGCTCCTCGAGTGTCTTGAGCAACGCGTTCGCCGCGGCGAGGTTGAGCCGGTTGGCGTCGGCGACGACGGCGATCTTCCACGAACTCTGGAAGGCCTGGCGCCGCAGGAATTGCAGCAGGCTGCGCACGGTCAACGGGCCGGGTTGGTCGGGGTTGCCGATAAGGATCTGGCTGGAGGCGGCGAAATCGGGACGGTAGAACGCGTCCTCGATCTTCGCGGCGAAGATCTCCCGGACCTCTGGCGACTTCTTGGCGTCCTCGAGGGCGGCCGGCGCCGGGCCGATCCAGCGGATGTCCGGATGCTGGAACGTGACGGCCTTCTGGCAACTCTCACACAACGCCCCGCGGCGGCACGCCTGCGGTCGCCGGCACTGAGCGAGCCGCGCAATCTCCAGCGCGGTCACCTCCTTGCCGCAGCCATCCGGGCCGACGAACAGATACGGCTGACCCACTCGCCCAGCCGCAAGATCGCGGTGCAGGCGGTCGGCGACAGCGCGGCTGCCGGGATAAACCTGCTCGGGCAATGGTGTCTCCCGCGCTGAGGAGCCGGCAAGGTGGTTCAACGCAGGGGGCGCAACCAGTCTCTCGGATTGCGAGCGTCGCGGCCCTCGCGGAACTCGAAGTATAGCTCAGGACGACCGTCGGCGCCGTCGTTGCCCATTTCCGCCAGGATCTGACCGGCGTCGACCCGGCGGCCGCGAGTCACGAAGATCTGGGCCAGATT
>JAQULN010000075.1 GCA_028718575.1 Candidatus Krumholzibacteriia bacterium
TTCTCGAGCTCCGTCACGTTGCCGGGCCAGCGCCAGGCGTGCAGCGCGGCGGTCGCGGCGTCGGTCAGAGCCAGCTTGCCTGGATCCTTGCCGGCTCGCCGTAGGAAGCACGCCAAGAGCGGTAGGATGTCCTCCGGTCGCTGCCGCAGCGGCGGAATCTCCAGGCTGACGACTTTGAGGCGATAGTACAGATCCAGCCGGAAGCGGCCGGCCTCGATCTCTTGCGCGAGATTCTTGTGCGTGGCCGCCACGAAACGGATATCGACCGGCCGGCTGTCGACCTCGCCCACGCGGCGTACCTGCCGTTCCTGCATGACCCGCAGGAGCTTGATTTGCAGCGCCAGCGGCATATCGCCGATCTCGTCCATGAAGAAGGTGCCGCCGTGCGCCGATTCGAGAAGGCCCGGCTTGTCGCGGCCCGCGCCGGTGAACGCGCCCGCCCGGTGTCCGAACAGCTCGCTCTCGAACAGATTATCCGGCAGGGCGGCGCAGTTCAGCCCCACAAACGGCCGCCCGCGCCGATCGCTGCCGTGATGGAGCGCTTTGGCGACGATCTCTTTGCCAGTCCCGGTCTCGCCGTGCAGAAGGACATTGACACCGCTGGGCGCGACATCGGCCAGACGGGTCGCAAGCTGCTTCATCTCGCGGCTGCGGCCGACGGCGCCGGGCAGCCCCGGCACCAGACACGGTCGCGGCAGCGTCAAGCCACGCCCGGCGGACCGCGGCCGCGGCGGCGGCAACGATTCTGGCGCGAACAGGCTGAGTTGCCACGGATCGGCTCGCAGTCCGTCGGTCATCCAGGTGCCGGGCCAAGGCTCGAGTTGCGCAAGCTGCGGCGACAAGTGGAGCGCCGTCGTTTCGGCCCAGAGGCGTACCGCATCATCCCAGGGTGGCTCATCGCTGCCCGCGGCGATGAGCACACCCTTGGTGCCGTGGCCGTCGTCCAGCGGCAACGCATGGCACAAGGGCGGCCGCCGGCTGCGGCTCTCCTCACGGACCTCGGCCGGCTGCCCCGTCTGCAAGACGTTCCAGACCAGGCTCAACGGCAACGGCGCCGGCGTCCCGCCGGACGCCCAACCGCAGAGCAGACGCAACGATGCAGCAGCGCTGGCGCCCTCGCGCCGGACTGCCCAGACCGCAGCCGGGCCGCCGTCGCGCGGCAAATCACGGAACTCTTCTTCCCAGATGCTGATTCGCGTCATGATCGTCACTCCGGTCGTGGGGGAACTGGTGACGGTTGGTTGGCGCCCACGACCATGCATACACGACGCCAATCGCGCCGCCGCGCGGCGGACTGTTCAAAACTGTATCAACATTGGAGGTTGTCGCGAGACGGCCGTCTCCTGCGCTGTCTCACCGCCGGCCCGGGATCCGCGACACTGGACGTCCGGCTTGCGCACGCGGAATGGGCTCCGGTCGGCGGCGCAACGACGAGTGTCACCCGCCGGCGGGCGCGCGGACATACGAGACAGTGCCGGCGACTAGGCGAGGCGCAGATCCACAGGCGTCGGTCCGCGCGTGACCTCGCCGATCAACACGGCCGCGAGGTCGGGCACGGCCCCGGCGTCCACTTCCGGCGGCAGCGCCACGACCATGCCGATGCCCATGTTGAAGACGCGATACATCTCCGCCGGGGGGACATCGCCCGCCGCGGCGATGAGACGGAACAACGGCGGCGCGATCCAGGCGCGCGTGTCGATCACCGCGCACAGACCCGGCGGCATGATGCGCGGCACGTTGTCGGGAAATCCGCCGCCCGTGATGTGCGCCAGCCCGTGGACCGCCGGGCGCCCGCAAGCGGCCCAGAGCGCGCGCACGGCCGGCAGGTAGCTGCGATGGACCGCCAGTAGCGCATCGGCGAGGCTGACGCCGAGTTCGCGCGGAACGTGGTCGAGGGCTAGGCCTGCCGTCTCCAGCAGAACCTTGCGCGCCAGCGAATAGCCGTTGGTGTGCAGCCCGGTCGACGGCAATCCCCAGAGCCGGTCGCCGGCGCGAATCGCCGAGCCGTCGATGAGGTCCTCCTCGCGCACCCGGCCGACGATCGTGCCGGCCAGGTCGAAGTCTCCAGGCGCGTACAGCCCCGGCATCTCGGCGGTCTCGCCGCCGAGCAGCGCGCACCCGTTCTCGCGACAGGCCTGGGCGAATCCGGCGAGCACCGCCGGCAAGACGTCTTCGTCGAGGCGGCCGGTCGCGAAGTAGTCGAGGAAGAAGAGCGGCTCGGCGCCCTGCACGAGAATGTCGTTCACGCAGTGGTTGACCAGGTCTTGCCCGACCGTATCGTACCGCCCGGCTTGCGCCGCGATGAGGACCTTGGTTCCGACGCCGTCCACGCTTGCGACCAGGAGCGGCTCGCCCGGGGCCGGCTGGAACAGGCCGCCGAACGAACCCAGGTCGCTCTTGACGCGGCGATCCCAGGTGGATCGCACCGTCGCCTTGGCGCGCGCGAGGGACCGCGCTGCGGCGTCGATGTTCACCCCGCTGTCGGCATACTTCATGGCAACCTCGTCCGCAATGCTCGAGCCCTGCGTCCGTTAGCTCAAGATACGTAAGATTTTTCTTGGACTCCCAGCGCGGGTGTCGCTAGCGGTGCCATGGGGACCGCGCCGTCCAGCATTTCGCGCATCGAATCGAACTCACCCTGATGATAGAGCTGCAGCATGACGGCGACAACCCGATCATCGAACTGCGTGCCCTGGAACCGCACCAGTTCTTCCATCGCCTGCTCGACAGTGAGCGCCTTGCGGTACGGCCGGTCGCTGGTCATCGCGTCGAAGGCGTCGCAGACGTTCAGGATGGCGCAGCCGAGCGAGATCTCTTCGACCGTTAACCCGTGGGGATACCCGCGGCCGTCCGGTCGCTCGTGGTGGTGTCGAACCAGCTCGGTCGTCTCCGAGAGGAACTTGATCTGCTCGACGATGTCCGCGCCGATTGTCGAGTGCGATTTGATGACCTCGAATTCGCTGTCGGTCAAGCGCCCCGGCTTGCAGATGATCTCGTTGGTGATGGCGATCTTGCCGATGTCGTGCAGCAGGCCGCCGTACTCCAGCGTCTCCAGTTCGCGGTCGCTCATACCCATGGCCTTGCCGATGCGTACCGCATATTTGGCGACCCGATAGCTGTGGCCGTGCGTATACGGTTCGTCCGCCTCGAGCGCCGTGGTCAGCGCCGCGATGCTGTTGATGTGAGCCTCGCGGTTGCGCTGGTACAGGCGGTCGCTCTGGTAGAGGGCGAGGACAAGAAAGAGGAACAGCACGAGCGTCCAGGCCCCGGCCTGCTGATAGAGCAGGACGACCATCGCCGCAAAAGGAAGGTCGAGCAGGTGGCGCAGGCGCGCCCAGCTAATACTGCGGCGGTACACTCGCTGGAAGGGCATGTGCTCATCTAGACTGATGATCGCACCGAGAAGTACGTGGTTCACAAGCGAGTGAACAACGATGGCAGCGGCAAGCGGCGCGATAAACAGCGGACTATCGAACGCGTTGGACCACGGCAACGACTCGTAGACAAGACCTGCGGCACCTGCCGCCGTACCGAGCATTGCTGAATTGAAGATCGCTTTACGGGGGCTTTTCCCTGGAAGCAGCAATCCGCGCACGAGAGCGGAAACGGCTTCCATCAAAGCGGCGGTCGGTGCACCGAACAAGGCGATCACCGAGAGAACGATACATTTCGACGACATGACCCGACCGCCGGTGGCAAGGGATTCCCCGAGCCTGGTGTCGGCGATGATGAGAAACGCGAAGAAGAATGACAGCGAAAACAAGGAATGCGATTCGATCGGTTTCGACTGCAGCAAGTAAAAGAGTAGACCATACCCCACAAGGATGATCATCCAGTAGGAGATATGGAACCGTATACTCTGTCTGCGATGTTGGTGATTCAATCCCACGCCTTCCTTGACAGAGACTGCGTCCCTGATGGTATCGGCGGGCGAAGTAGCAATCTTAAGTTGGAACCCGAGGCATGCCAAGATCGAAAAATGAAGCAGTCTGTTCAGCAGGATCTCCAGCTCGAGGAACCGGCGCCCAGGTGATTTTTACCACTCGAATTTAGTTAACAGGATGAGCAGCCAATCGAGCATGGCGACACCTCCAATCCTTGTCGGATCTTGCCAACTTGTTGCACAAGCAGCAGTGAGGCGCTCCGCTCTTCAGCTCCGCTTCGTGGTTAAAATCGCGCCTGGCGCCGGTCCCCCAGCTCCTTCCGTCAGCGGCCGCCACCGTCGGCCGGCCGCAGCAACATCATTTCCAAGCGTCGGTTCAGCGCATCCAGGACGGCAAATACGACCGCCTGGTGCAGGTTCGGCCCCGGTTGACAGGTGCCGTAGAGCTGTTCGCAGCGACGTCCTTGGACCATCTCGATGGCCACCAGGATCACATCGCCGCTGCCGAGTCGCTCGCGGCGCAACTCCGCGAGTTCCAGTCCCAGCGGCTCACCCACGAGGTTTTCCACCGCGTCCAGGGTCGCCGCGGCGACCAGATACAAATCACCACCATTTCGATTCGGTCCCTCGGCCGTCCCGGACGCTTCCAGTCCGGCCGCCTGTAGGTCGACCTCGGCTCGCAGTTGGTCCGCGGTCGCCATAACGCTGACGCCGTTGCACAATAGCCTCGGCGCCAGCTCTTCGGCCAGTAAAATGGCATCCCGGGCTTCCGATTTGTCCGGAGCCAACGTCACGGGGTCGATCGCCGGCCGCTCGAGCGTCTCGGCTTGCGTGCCGCCGGCCGCATCCCGCGGCGGCATCCCCGGCGGTGGTTCGGTCAGGGCGTCCTCCACGGCGGCGGTCACCGAGTCCCGCGCCGGCGGGGGCTCCGCCTCGACCACCTGCACGACGCCGATCTTCTTGTAAAAAACGGAGATACCCAGGCGCGCCTTCAGCAATCCCTCCACGTCGCGCACGATGTGACGCGGCTCGCGATCCGAGCGGGCGACGACATGGACACCCGAAACCTCGCCATCGGGCGCGAGGTCGATCTTGCATTGCAGCACGCTCTTGATCTGCGAGATCCATTTCTCCGCGTCCGCCACCCAGGCGTCCCTATCCTCCGGTTGCCACTCCACGATCGAGCTCCTCCGGTTGTGCCCCGCTGCTTGTCCCGAGTTGTCGACACCCCCAAGGCTCCGTCCAACGTAAAGCATACCCTATGGACGCGGAATAGACAAGAAACATGCTGTTGCTTCAGTGACGACGTTGCGATTCTGTCGCTCGATCGTTAATGATCCCCAATATCAACATCCACCAGGTACGATCAAGGCACCATCATCTCCCGCAACACCGCCAGACGCCGCGCGACTTCCGCCGGCGTGCGCCGCAACAGCCCCTCGACGCTGAAGTGTTCGGGGACGAAGCTCGCCGCCACGGTCCCCGCCAACATGGCCGTCCGAAACGGTTTGTCACCTGTGGTGCGGTCTACGCCCTGTTCCGCCAGACTGGCCATGAACCCGCCCGCGAAGCTGTCGCCGGCACCGGTCGGGTCGACGACGTCCGGCAGGATCAACGCCGGCACCGCCAGCACCGAGTCGCGACCGAACAGCAGGGCTCCGTGTTCACCCTTCTTGATCACGACCCGCGCCGGGCCCAGCCCGTTGATCACCGCCGCCGCCCGCGCCAGGCTGCGTTCGCCGCTGAGCTGGCGCGCCTCTGAGTCATTGACCAACAGCACATCGACCCGCGGCAGGATCGCCAGCAGATCCGTCCGTGTCGTCTCGATCCAGAGGTTCATCGTATCGAGCACGACCAATTTCGGCGCGGTCACCGCCGCCAGCACCCGCGCCTGCAAAGCCGGGTGGATGTTGGCCAGAAAGACATAGTCGCTGTCCGCCCAGGCGGCCGGCACCCTTGGTTCGAATGACGCGAAAACACCGAGTTCTGTCGCCAGCGTATCCCGTTCGATGAAGTCGTCGTGGTAGCGGCCCGACCAGTGGAAACTGCAGCCGGACGCGCGCTCGACGCCGGCCAGATCGCTTCCGCAGTCACGCAACAGACGCAGATCATCCTCGCGAAAATCGTCGCCGACGACAGCGACCACGCGGACGCCGGCGGGCGCTCCGGCAGCCAGGCAGAAGAAGGTGGCGGCACCGCCGAGCTGTCGCTCGCGTCGTTCGCGCGGTGTCTCGACGGTGTCGTACGCCATCGAGCCGACCACCAGGATCGACATGGTCACTCCTTTTCCTGCATACGCTCCGGAGCGTCGACGCCGATCAACGCCAAAGCCGTAGCTACCACGCGGCGGGTCGCCTGGCAGAGCATCAGGCGCGACTCGCTGCGCCGCTGGTCTTCGGGATCGACGATCTTGCACTGCTGGTAGAACTGGTGGTAGAGCGCCGCCAATTCGAGCACGTAGCTGGTTAGCCGATGCGGTTCGCGTGCCTGCGCCGCCGCGACAATCACCTGCGGCAAGCGGATCAGCTCCCGCATGAGGCTCCATTCCGCCTCGTGGTCGAGCAGTTGCAGGGCGGCGGCCGTCGGCTCCCGTAGGACCAATCCCGCCTCGCCGGCCTTGCTCAGCACCGAGCAGATGCGGGCGTGCGCGTACTGGACGTAGTAGACCGGGTTTTCGTTCGATTGCGCCTTCGCCAGATCGAGATCGAATTCGAGGTGGGAGTTCGGCTTGCGCGTCAGGAAAATGAACTTGGCCACGTCCGCGCCGACCTCGTCGATCAGCGCATCCATGGTCACGAACTGGCCCTTGCGCTTGGACATGTTGATCGGCCGACCTTCCTCCAGGAAGGTGACGTGCTGGAGGATCTCGACTTCGAGCCAACCGGCCGGCACGCCGAGCGCCCTCATCCCGCCCTGCATGCGCTGGATATAACCGTGATGATCGGGTCCCCAGTAGTCGATGGCGCATTCGAAGCCGCGCTGGAATTTGTGATGGTGGTAAGCGAGGTCCGCCAGGAAGTAGGTCGCCTGGCCGTCGGCGCGTATCAGCACGCGATCCTTTTCGTCGCCGTAGGCGGTGGACCGGAACCAGAGTGCGCCTTCTGCCTCGAACACGGCGTCGTTCTTGCGCAGGGTCTCGAGCGTGCGCTCGACGCGTTTGGTTTCGTGCAGCTCCGACTCGAAGTACCAGGTGTCGAAACGCAGGCCGAATCGCTTGCACGTCTCCCGCTGCCAGGCCAGGATCTTCATCAGCGCGTACTTCGCAAAACTGCGGATCGAATCGGCTTCCGGCAGGGCGCACCAATCGTCGGCGTTGCCGGACGGCGCGCTGACGCGCTGGAAACTCTCGTTGTCGAACGCCTTGGCCGCCGCCTGGACGGCCAGCGCGTCTTGTTCGAGAAGCTCCGCGGCCATGATCTCGACGTAGCGTCCCTCGTAGCCGTTTTCCGGGACGGACACTTGCCGGCCGCGCAGTTGCAGGAATTGCGCGCGCAAGGACGCGCCGAGCAAATTGACCTGGCGGCCTGCGTCGTTGACGTAGTACTCGCTGTGCGCGTCAAACCCCACAGCATCGAGCAGGCGGCAGAGCGTCATGCCGAACGCGCCGGCGCGGGCCGATACCACGTTCAACGGACCCGTCGGATTCGCGCTGATGAACTCCACGTTGATGCGTTTGCCGCCGCCCGTCTTGATCTCGGCGAGCGCGTCACCGGACCAGACCGCCAGCATCCGTTCGATCTGGTAGTTGCGCGCGAAACGAAAATTGATGAATCCCGGCCCGGCGATCTCGACCGATTCGACCAGATCGCGGTCCAGTTCCAGCCCTGCGGCCAACTCGCCGGCGAGCTCGCGGGGTTTGCGGCCGAGCCGTTTGGCGAGCATCAGCGCCACGCTGGTACTGAGATCGCCGTGGCCGCGGTCGCGCGGCTTCTCGAGCGTTATCGCGAGATCTTCCTCGTAGATGCCCAGCTTTTCCAGAGGCGCCTTGAAGGCTTGTCGGATCAACGACTCAAGCATGGCTCTATTCCATCGCTGCGGAGCCGGAACTCGGACCGGTCAGCGCGAGATCGGGGTGGCGCCGGCGCCATTCGTCGCTCTGCACGTGGCGCTCGGTGACGGCCAGGAAGCGTGCGTCTCCCCAGAGACGTTCCAGCTGATAGTACTGGCGCACCTCCGGCCGGAACACGTGCACGACCACATCGACGAAATCCAGTAGCACCCAGCGGCCGTCGGCTTCGCCCTCGCTGCCGGCCGGCTTTTGCCCGACGCCGGCCAGGCCCGTGCGCACCGACCGCGCCATGGCCTTGACCTGTGTATCGGCGTGGCCACAACCGATCACGAAAAAGTCGCAGACGTCGGACAATCGGCGCAGATCGAGAATAACGACATCCTCGCCCTTGAGAGTCAGCAAATGGTACGCCGCGCGCTCGGCCAGCAGGAAGCCCGCCGATTCGTCCGGCATCGTCGGGGGCGCGGGATCGCGCTCAGTATCATCGTTGGTTGCAGTCATCGCTCTTTCGCGCCGCGTCTCAGTTGAGACGGTTGATCACGTACTCCACCGCCGTGGCCAGAAGTTCCCGGCGGGGTCCCGGCGCCAGGCCGGCCAACGCTTGTTTGGCTTGCTCGCCGTAGCTGCGGGCTCGCTCATAAGCGTATTCTACGCCGCCGTGAGCCTGCACGAACGCCTGGACTTCCGCCCAGCTCGCCGCCCGCTCGCGCGGATCCCGGCAGCCTGCCAGCGTATTCAACATGCGCCGCTTCGGTTCCGACGCACGGCGCCAGGCGGCGATCAGAGGCAGTGTAATTCGGCCTTCTTCCCAGTCGCCGCCCGTCGGTTTGCCTAGCCGGCGGGGGTCGCCCAAGTAATCGAAGATATCATCCGTGATCTGGAATACCAGCCCCGTTTGCCGGCCGAACTGCTGGAACATCTTATCCATGGCGTCGCCGTCGGGTAGGAACGACGCTCCGATCCGGCACGCGCATTCGATCAGCGAGGCGGTTTTCTGGTAGATGATCCGCAAGTAGGTGTCCTCGTCGACATCCAGGCTGTAGCGCGTCTGCACCTGCAGCATCTCGGCCTCGCTCATCAACACCGCGGTTTCGGTCATCAGTTGGAACGCCCGAACCAGGCTCAGCCGCGCCAGATGCCGCAGGGCGCGCGTATAGAGGAGATCGCCCATGATCAGGGCCGTGGCAGGGCCGTACATCGCGTTGACCGCCGGGCGCCCGCGGCGGGTCTGCGCCTCGTCGATGAAGTCGTCGTGCACCAGGGTCGCAGTATGAACCAGTTCCACCGCCGCCGCCGCCTCGATCGCGTCCGCCGGCACCTCGCCGCCGTCCATGGCGCTCAGAAGCAGCAAGGTAGGTCTAAACAACTTGCCCTGGCCCTGCCGCACGTGGCGGCCCACCTCGGCGGCCAATTCGATGTCGGAGGCAACCAGGCCGTCCAGGGCCGCCTGCATCGCGACCAGCGAGGGCTTGATCCGCCGCTGTAACTGGACCAGCTTGACGAGTTCGAAATCAGGCAGCGACATGCACCCCCTATATACTATCGCCATGCCGGCGGCGGCGATGCCCCGGCCGCGACCTAGTCTTGCGGTTCTGCGACCGGCGCTTGTTTGCGGTTCCGTTTGCGCCGCGTCACGGCCATGGCCACCAGCACCGAGGTGATATACAAAAGGGCCACCGGAACGGCCATAGCGAGTTGACTGAAGACATCCGGCGGCGTCAGGATCGCCGATACCACCGCGATCAAGATCAGGGCGTAGCGCCAGGTGCGTAGAAGCGCGCGCGGATCCACGATCTCGAACACCGACAGGAAGAAGACGAGCACCGGCAGTTCGAAAACCAGGCCGAAGGCCAAGCTGAGC
>JAQULN010000076.1:0-6592 GCA_028718575.1 Candidatus Krumholzibacteriia bacterium
AAACGCGGGTGTAGCATTCGCCGGGCTTCGCGGGCGGGAATAGATCGCCGTCGGTCATGGCTTGCGCGTCAGCGGCGCGCATATTCTCCATGTCCGCATAGGCTTTCTCGCGCGCCTGCTTGGCGGTCACGACCTCGCCTTCAAGATCCTCGATCCTGGAGGTCTGATCCTTGATGGTGTCGCGGAGCTGGGCGATCTCCTGCTCCCGTTGGGCAACGAGCTGTTCGAAGTCGGTTTCGACGTCCGTTTGCTGCCGCGAGCCGGAACAACCGGTCAGCGAGCCGGCAATGAGGACGGCGGCCAGGATCGGAGCGGCGCCACGAATCAACTTAGACATTTCACTGTCTCCTTCACGAGGTGTCCGAGGGTCCGGACGCGTGTTTCGGATGCAGCCCCACTGGTGGGACTCTCGTATTGCTACCCAGACACAGGCAGCAACCGATAAGTCACTTACATATCAGACATCGTCATAGACAGCGCGGACCGCCACAACGAAACGCTCCACGGAGCGTTCGACGCCGCCTGACTGATGTGTGGCGCATTGGCGATGCGCGCGACTCGCGCTGGTCACTCCCCGTCTCCTGCGCTAGACTCGCCGAGATCCACGCTCGACTCGCCTCCGGAGGTTTCCGCCATGCAGAGTTTCCGCCGGGAGATCTGGCTCGAGGTCCCTACGCGTCGCGCCTTTTTGAATCTTACACCGCAAATCGAGGCCTGCGTCGCCGAGAGCAGCATCAAAGAAGGCTTGTGCCTGATCAACGCCATGCACATCACCGCATCGGTGTTCATCAATGACGACGAGACCGGTCTCCACCATGACTACGAGATGTGGCTCGAAGATCTGGCCCCCCACGAACCGATCGACCGCTATCGCCACAATCTGACCGGCGAGGACAACGGCGACGCCCATCTCAAGCGCCAGATCATGGGCCGCGAGGTGGTCGTCGCCGTGACCGGCGGCCGGTTGGACTTCGGCACCTGGGAGCAGATCTTCTACGGGGAATTCGACGGCCGGCGGCGCAAGCGCGTACTGGTCAAGATCATCGGAGAGTGATCCAGACGGACGCAAGGCCGCTCACCAACACGCCAGCGCGGTCGCGGCCCGGCCGGCATTCGCCGCGACGGAAGGACGCGCCACCGGCGGCGCCGACGCAGGCGCGGGGTTCCGGCTAGGTAGATTCGTCGGTTCGGTTGCTCGGCGACCAAACGGCGTGATATAATCCGCCCCCCTTAATTTCTGGAGGTTTGTCGCCCATGAAAACGATCCTCGTGCTCGCTCTGGGGCTCTTCGCCTCGGCCGCCTTCGCCGCCTACACGACCCCCGGCTCGGGCGCCGACTGGTCGCTCGACGATCTCGTGGCGAATTCCGGCGGCGCCGTAACGGGAGGCGCCGGCGTGTATGAATTCCACGATTCGCTCGTCATCGCGGTCGGTGACCGCATCACCATCACGGCCGGAACGACGCTCGACTTCCTCGACACCACCGGCAGCCTGGGCATTGAGGTCAACGGCTCCTTGATCGCGATCGGCACCGCGGCGCAGCCGATCGTGTTCACGGCCCCGGCCGCGGCACCCGGCGCCTGGCGCGGCCTCGATTTCGAGGATACGGGCGCCGGCTCACAGTTCCGCCTCATCCGGTGCGAGATCGCCTGGGCCGACATCGCCGTCGATGTCTTTGGGGCCGATATCTACGCCGAAGACTGCCTCATCCACGGCACGGCCAATCGGGCCTTCGACTTCTCGAGCGCCGGCGGCGTGGTCCGCCGCTGCGAGATCCGCGACAACCAGACGCGCACCATCACCGCGACCCTCACCTCGTCGCCCCTGATCGAGGACTGCCGGATCGAGAACAACAACATCCAGAACACCTCGCCGTATCCGTACATCAACATCGGCTTGCAGGGTGTGAACTCGCCGACCATCCGCGGCAACACGATCATCGGCAGCGGCCACCACATGAGCGGCGGGATCTCGATCTGGGCAGCGAGCGAGGCGCTCATCGAGGACAACCGCATCTCTGGTTGCGGTTACGGCATCCTCTGCTACGCCACCGGCGCCAACCCCAGGATCCATCGCAACCGCATCAGCGCCAACAATATCCACCCGGACCAATTGAACTGGGGCTTCGGCGTGGCCTGCAACGGTAGCAACGCCCCCATCCTGACGGTCAATCAAATCACGGAGCACTGGTACGGCGTTGCGGCCATCAACGGCGGCCAGCCGAACTTAGGCAATCTCGACAATACCGACCCGACGGACGACGGCGGCAATTTCATCTTCGACAACGGCATCGGCGACGACAGCTATGGCTTTTACAACAACACACCGCTGCCGCAGATAGCGCAGGGCAACTACTGGGGCTTCGCCCTCGAACCGGAGGACGTCGAGGTCCACATCTACCATCAAGTCGACGACCCTGCGCTGGGTCTCGTCAACTTCGACTATTTCATCAACGAGATTGTCGCCGCGCCCGACCTGCCGTCGACCGATGCGCTCGTGACCGCCCGCGCCTACCCGAATCCGTTCAATCCGCGCGCGACCATTGCCGTCACGCTCGCGCGGACATCGCGGGTATCGCTGACGGTGGTCGATGTCGCCGGACGCCTCGTACGCGATCTGCACAAGGGGGAACTCGCCGCCGGCGAACATGTCTTCACTTGGAACGGCAGCGATCGCGCCGGCCGCACGATGGCGAGTGGAACGTATTTCTTCCGCGTTACGGCGGGCGCGGAGACGAAACTGGGCAAGCTGCTGCTGGTGCGGTAACAGCGCGGCGCCAGTGCGGCGACGACAAACGACCCCCGCCTCCAACCGATAGAAGCGGGGGTCGTCATTCTACCCGGCACAGCGCCGGAGATTATCGTACCAGCACCAGCGACTTGACGCTCTGCCGACCTCCGGCCTGCAGGCGCGCGAAGTACGTACCCGAAGCGGCGGCGCGACCGCTGTTGTCACGGCCGTCCCAACGCGCTTCGTTCAGGCCCGCCGGCCGTGGGCCGCTGACCAGCGTGCGCACGAGACGGCCCTGCACATCGTACAGCCGCAAATCGGCATGGCTGTCGACTGGGATCGCGAAATGGATCGTGGTCTGCGGGTTGAACGGGTTGGGCACCGCGCCCAACAGGGCGAACGCAGCGGGCGTCTGCTCGACGGCCGTAGCGCCGCCCGTAACCTGCAGCGTGACCTGGATCTCCAGGGTCGGGTTGTGCGTATCGTTGCTGTTGATCGTGATCGTGGCGCCGTGCGTGCCAGCCGGCAAGCCGGCGGCGTCCAGATGCACCTGCATTACGTGGAAACCGTAAGCATCGATCGTGCCTTCGCCGTCGATCACCGTTGCCCAGGCCTCGCCGGCGGCGGTAAAGGTCAGGGGCACCAGGCCTTGATTCATGAGCACCAGAGGCAGCGTCGTCGCTTCGCCATGTTCAAGGGAAGCCGCCAACGTCCAGGGCATCGGCACGGCCAGCGGCAGCGGCGTCGCGCCGCCGGGGAAGATCACGTCGTCGATCCAGCCGCAGTCCGAGCCGTTGGCGACCCACCAATCTTTGACGTAGCGCCAGCGGAAGTTGTGGGTACCAGCCGATACGTTGGTGGCATAGCGGGCCCAGCCCACCTCGCCGGACCAGCTATCCACGTTGCTGCCGTCGACGTAGAACTCGAGGAAGTCGTAGGTCGCCTCCGACGAGACCTTGTACCAGAAACTGACCTCGCCGCCGGCGCCGCAATCGATCGTCACGTCGAGGCTCGAGCTCTGGTTGTTGCCGATGGCGCCGGAACGCGCGGCATAGGCGCCCTGGTAGACCTGGGAGTTCTGCACATACCAGTTGGCGTTGCCCGCGAAGGTCCAGGGCAGGGCGTCGAAGCCGCCGGTCTCGAAACCGTCCTGCGTCAGCTCGCTCAGATAGAGATCCAGGTACAGATCGGCGTCGACCGGGACGGCCTGGCTGATGGCACCGATCCCGCTGAGGCCCGCCTGGAAGACGTAGGTCGCACCCTTCGGCAAGTAGAACGTGAACTCGCCCGCCTCGTTGGTTGTGACCGCTGTCAGAGGAGTGTCCGCCACCGAGACGATGGCGCCGGCCGCCGGCAGACCGCCGGGCGGCACCTCGCCGGCCGTGTAGACGACGCCGGTGACCGTCGCGGTCGGCAGTGGTTGCAAGGGGAAGACCCGATTGATCGTCTGGTCCTCGAGCACTTCGACGACGATCGACTGCGGATCGTAACCGAAGGCCGCGAAATTGATCGTGGCCGGCCCTACGGGCAAGGTGAGCCGGAAGAAGCCTGCGCTCGTCGTCACGGCGCTCTGGTAGCCGCCTGCGACGGTGATCTGCGCGCCGGCGATGGGGAAGCCCGTGGTCCGATCCGTCACGGTCCCCTCGACCCAGCCCAGGCCGCCGAGAACGGCCAGCACGGCCTCATAAGCATTGAGGAACCCGTGGCCGTAGGTGTTGTCCTCGCCGGCCGTGCCCAAGTCGATGGCCGTTTCCATCAGGATCTGCTTGATGGTGATCACGTCGACGTTGGGATTGGCCGAACGCATCAGCGCGACCACGCCCGCCACATGCGGGCCGGCCATCGACGTGCCGGACATGTAGGTGTAGCCGCTGCTCGGGTACGAGCTGTAGATGTCGACGCCGGGAGCCGAGATCTCCGGCTTCATCCTGTTCTCGACCGGACCGCAGTTCGGACCGGCCGGACCGCGGCTCGACGAGCTGGCGATCGAAAACGGCGGACTGTGTTGGGTCGAACCCACGCTGAAGCAATTGTAGAGCGTGGTCGCGCGGTCGGCAGGCGAGCGCAAGGACGTGCTGCTGGGCCCTTCGTTGCCGGCCGACCAGGTCAACACGACGCCCGCCGCTTCGCAGGCGTCGATGGCAACCCACCAGCGGCTGTCGCAATCGACGTAGCCGGAGAATCCTTCGTGCACGCCCCAGGAGTTCTGGACCACGTCGGGAACGTCGTCCAGCGTAGCAGGATCACCGTCCGGGTCGGTGAAGAACTCGAGGCAGTCGAGGATATCGCTGTCGAAGCCGGGGTTGGCGCTCTGATCGATTGCATTGGTGGCGATCCACAACGCACCCGGCGCCACGCCGATCGTGTCGTTCGCCGCCAGGCCGGTCATCGTCCCGGTCGTGTGCGTGCCGTGGCCGTGGCCGTCGTTGGGGAATTGGGTGTTAGTGCCCAACACATCGAGCCAGCAATGCTGCCAGGGCGCGTAGAGACCCCGCCAGCGCGACGCGAGAGCGGGGTGGGAACCGGCGACGCCGGTGTCCAGGGAGCCGATGATGGCGCCTTCGCCGCGGATGCCAAGCTCGTCCCAGACACGCCGGGCGCCGATGTTCACCACGCCGGGCGTGATGCCGATCGCCGTCATCGATTTCTCGCCGATCGGCTCGACGCTCACCGGCTTGATGAGCTCGGGGATCAGATCCAGCTCAACCACTTCGACATCGTCGCGGGCCGCGATTTCACGGATGTCGTCGACCGAGCCGGTCACGACGATGGCGTTGATCAACCAATACGACTTGTAGCCGTCGATGCCCTTGCCCAATCGCCGGTCGAGTTCCGCCAACAGCGCCGTCTGCGTCTCGCCGGCCTTCTCCTGCAAGGCGGTAACGACCTGGAAGTGGCGGTGCGCCCGGGTGGCGCGCTGCAGATGCAGGTCCAGATCCATGGCGGCGACGTCCACCTGGTCCCGCAGCACGACAAGCGTCTTGATGCTGCCGCCGTCATGCTTCTCGGCAAGGTATGCTTCCAGGCCCGGCGACAGGGAGCCCGCCATGGCCGAGCCAGCCAGCGCCAGCGCCAGCAGCGAAAGGAACATCTTGGCAAATCGCATGGTTGAGCCCTTCAGGGATGGAGAGTGAAACCATAAAGCTACCCATCCGCACCGCTGGGCGCTGACGATGGGCGACGACTTCGACACCGCAAGTTTTGCACGAATATGTTGCAGAAATGTCACAGGTCCAAATAAGGATTTCACGCTATTGATACGATAAATTCAATCTGTGCCAGCGGCGTTATGAACAACGATGATAGCAACCAATCCAAAACCCGCCACATTGGCGGCTTTCGCCGGCCGTACAGCGTATGGTATGGTAGCAGCGTCGCGGCAGGGTGCGCCAGCCGCGCCCAAAACGCCCAGATCAGGGCCGGAGGATTCGCGATCGATCCGGCCCGGGAGAGCCGGCATGCTCACGAACAGACTGGTTTGCATCACCGGCGCCAGCAGCGGCATCGGCCGCGCCTGCGCCGACGTGTTCGCTCGCGCCGGCTGCCGCCTGCTGCTGGTCGCCCGCCGCCGGGACCGTCTCGCCGCGCTCGCTGACGGCCTCGCCGCGGAATGTCATCTCCTGGCGTTGGATGTCCGCGACCGCGACGCCGTCAACGCCGCGTTCGAGACCTTGCCGGGCGACTGGCGCGCCATCGATGTCCTGGTCAACAATGCCGGACTTTCGCGCGGCCTGGAGAAGGTGCACGAAGGCCTGCCCCAGGACTGGCAAGAGATGATCGACACCAACGTCAAGGGGCTGTTGTGGGTCACGCGGGCCTTGCTGCCGGAAATGGTGGCGCGGGACCGCGGTCACATCATCAA
>JAQULN010000076.1:6602-9545 GCA_028718575.1 Candidatus Krumholzibacteriia bacterium
ATCGATTTGCTGGGAACGCGGGTGCGGGTCTCGAGCGTGGACCCGGGCATGGTCGAAACTGAATTCTCACTGGTTCGCTTCCACGGCGACCAGGCGCGGGCGGCGGCCGTCTACCGGCAGTTCCCACCGCTGCAACCCGCCGATGTCGCCGAATGCGTGCTCTTTTGCGCCACGCGGCCCGAGCATGTGACGGTCATGGATCTGGTCGTCATGCCGCAGGATCAAGCGGCGGTGTACGCGAGCTATCCCCGAGGCGACGCGACGGCCGACGCGAGCGCGCCGCGTTGACGCGCGTCGACCGGATCGGCGCATCGGCTCAGGTAATCGCAGGCGCGACGGATAGGATCTCCCATTGCCGGCGCTCGCTGCCGTCGCCGTAAACGACCGTCTCGCCGATCCGCTTGCCCATGAACGCCAGGGCCAACGGCGCCCGGTAGTTCAGGATGTTGCGGTCGGTATCGGTGTCCCAAGGTCCCAAGAAGATGAACTCCTGCTCCTGCCCCGTATCGGTATCGCGGGCGGCGACCCGGGTGCCGATGTTCACGTGATCGGCGTCGGCCATGTCCAGCGAGATCGTTCGCGCTTGCTTGAGTTCGCTTTCGAGGGTGGCGGCCCGGCTCGCGAGCTGATCCCTCTTTTCGAGAGCGGCGGTCCATTCGCTGTTCTCGGACAGGTCGCCATGCGCCGCGGCCTCGCCGATCTGCCGGGCCGCGGCCGGGATCTCGACCTCGACGATCCGGCGCAACTGTTCCTCGATCCGGCGTTGGCCCGCCGGGGTCGTGTAGATAGCTGTCTCGTCCAGCCACGGCCACGTTTGCTCGCTGAAGAGCTGGGGATGCTCGGCGCGCAACATCAGCTTCAGGCGCGACCGCAAGGCGGGGTTCAGACCGTCGTTGTTCTCCATCAAACCCCGCAGGCGCTGCAGTTCGGCGGGCGCCGCCGCGCGGATGACGTCGAGTAGCGGCTGCGCTTTGAGGCAGGTCAGATCGGCGCGCGCCGATTCCAGAACCCGCAGGTGCCGTTCCTCGCCGCTGACCGCCAGCAGGTGTCCCACGGCGTGCGTCATCACCAGCAGGGCTTCCAGGCAGCGAAACGCCGTCAGCTCGGCAAAGCCCTGGAGCGTGCGCGCCAGGTTGCCCGTGCCGTGCCGGCTGCGCCAAAGCCACGATACCAGATCGCCGCTGCCGGTCGGCCGTTCGACCGCCTGCGCCAGCGCGTTGCGCAGGTCCTCGATCCGCTCGCCTTCGATCAGGCCGCGGCCGAGTTGATCGCAGAGCCGCTTGCCGGCGCGCAACAACACCGCGCACCAGACCGCGGCCCAGTGATCAGGCTGTGATTCGCGCAGGTACTCGAGGGCCGTAACCAGCAACGTCTCCGGCAGGTCGCCGATCAAGGCGCCCGGATCCGGCACGCGGGCCAGGACGGCCAGCGCCGCCCGCGGATTCGGCCGCGCGACCGCGGCACCGCGCGCCGCCACCTGCGCGTGCACGCCGAGGGCCGCCAGCGACAGAGCCGGCTGGTTTTGCAGGGCCTGGACCGCGATTCGCGCGGCGCCGTTACCGAAGTGCACGAGCAGATCGGAATCCGCGGCGAACTGGGCGTCCCGGCGCGCCGTCTCCTCCAGATAGGCGAGCACCTGCTTGAGCTGTTCCGCCGGGTCGGTCGTGCGATCGAACCGCCGCCGGATGCGGTCCTCGTAGCGGTCGGGCTGCCGCCGCAGGGTGAAGCTCGGCTGCGAGCCGGCGCCCGCATTGAGCAACGGGTCACGATGCAGCGTCTCGCGCGC
Organism: Candidatus Krumholzibacteriia bacterium; assembly: GCA_028718575.1. Classification (GTDB taxonomy): domain Bacteria; phylum Krumholzibacteriota; class Krumholzibacteriia; order LZORAL124-64-63; family LZORAL124-64-63; genus Glo-17. Next base: position 8,389 of record JAQULN010000076.1, read on the forward strand.
CGACTTCCACCACGCCTGCCAACCCTTCTCGCCCAGCAGGGTGGTCACGTGCTGCTTGAGATTCTTGTACGTCAACACACCTTCGAGATCGGCCTGGATCGCGAGCTTGACGAACGCCACCGGGTCGGAGTCCGCCAGATCGCGCAGCCGATCCGGCTCGTAGAGCAACAAGGCCGGGAAATAATCGGCGGGGCGCGGGATGGCCTTGCCGAGCGTCGTCGGCCCGTACTCTTGGCGGCGATCCGCGAAACGCGCTCGGATGACGCCTCGTTGCGCGTCGACGGCCTCGACCACACCCGGCACCGCGTAATTGAAATCGACCAGGAAGCTGCCGGGCTGCAGCGCACAGTAGCTGTCGAGCTGACCGGCAGCCGCCGCCAGATCGGCGTCCGGCCCGGCCAAGAGCGCGATCAGACCGGGTAGTTCCGCGAATTCCGCATGCCGCGACAAGTACAGGCGGTGCACGTGCGCCCGGATCGCGCCAGCCCCCGTCGGCATCTGCCTTGCCGCCGTCACCGCGGCCGCGAGCGCGGCCGCTGCACCGTCTCGGCTCTCCACTTGTTCGATCACCATGCTGGCCAGGGTGTCGGCGAGCTGCCGTTCCTGCAAGCGGTAGACCTGGCCGGCGATCGCCAGCAGGTCTTCGCAGGCGTATTCGGGACTGGCCACGGCTTCCGGCCACAATTCGGTCAGCTTATCGAACGTCTTGGAATTGGCGAGCTTGCCGAGCTTGCTGAGGCTCGGCGGCTTGGGAGCAGGCGCTTCTTGCATGGGTCTTCCTCGGTCGAATACATACGAAGTCGCGCCCCAAGATAAGATCCTGGGGCGCGAAGCGAAAGGCAGGGTAACCATTCGGCGCCGCCGCGGCAAGACTGCCCGCGCGGCGCGGCGGCGCTACTTGACCATCACCATCTTGGCGACCTCGACCTGATTCCCGTACACGTACCGCGTAATATACGTGCCGGTGGCCTGCATCTGGCCGCGATCGTCCAGACCGTTCCAGGTGACCTCATGCCAGCCAGGCGTCGCATCGATCTCGAAGGTCCGGATGCGGTGGCCGCGCAGGTTGTAGATCTCGAGCGCCATGCGCAACTGCGCGGGCGTGTCGGCAGGAACGCCGTAGGCGATGCGGGTCTCGGGATTGAATGGATTCGGAT
>JAQULN010000077.1 GCA_028718575.1 Candidatus Krumholzibacteriia bacterium
GTTCATGTCGCGCGTCTCGGGCAGGTTGCGGGCCAGGGTGTAGCGCAAGGGATCGGGCTGGAACTTCGCGAGGTAGTCGGGCAGCCAGACCGCGAACCCGCGGCTGGTCGAGAGCTTGCGGCCCTCGAGATTCAAGAACTCGTTGGCGGGCACGTTGTCCGGGACATTGAACGGTTCGCTGTGTGCCATCAGCACCGCCGGGAACATCAGCGTGTGGAAGACGACGTTGTCCTTGCCGATGAAGTGGATCAGGCGCGTGCGCGGATCCTGCCACCAGGGGCGCCAGGCCTCGGGGTCGCCCTGCTCGGCGGCCCATTCGCGAGTCGACGAGACGTAACCGATCGGCGCGTCGAACCATACATAGAGGACCTTGCCGTCGTGGTCGGGCAGCGGCACCGGCACGCCCCAGGCGATGTCGCGCGTGACGGCGCGGTCGCCCAGTCCGTCTTTGAACCAGGCGCGGCAATACTGGCGGACGTTTTCCTTCCACTCCGGGTGGGACTCGATGAACGCTTCGAGCCGTTCCTGCCAGCGCCCGAGCGGCAGGAACCAGTGGGTGGTCTCGCGCAGCTCGAGCGGCTCTCCCTTGAGCGCGTCGCGCGGCTCGATCAGATCGGTGGGGTCGAGGGAACTGCCGCAGGCCTCGCATTGATCGCCGCGGGCGCCGTCGCGCCGGCAGTGCGGGCAGATGCCCTCGATGTAGCGGTCGGCCAGAAACCGGCGTTGGCTGGGCGAGTAGAACTGCTGCGTGGTCTTTTGTACGAGATGGCCATGGGCGTGTAGATCCCGGAAGAACGACTGGCTGGTCTCGGTGTGGATCTCACGGCTGGTCTGCGAGAAGTTGTCGAACTCGATGCCCAGGCCGGCGAAGCTACGTTCGATCGTAACGAAGTTGCGGTCGACCAGTTCCTTGGGCGACAGGCCCATTTTCTCGGCGGTCAGGGTGATCGGCACGCCGTACTCGTCGGTGCCGCAGATGAACAAGACCGGCCGGCCGCGCAGGCGCAAGTAGCGCACGTAGATATCGGCGGGCAGGTAGGCGCCGGCCAGATGGCCGAGGTGGATGTCGCCGTTCGCGTACGGCAGGGCGGCCGTAACCAGCGTGCGCTCCCAGTTCGAACTGGGCTCGGTTTGGGGCTGACCGGGTTGGGCGGAGCCGGGTGCAGACACGGGTTGCCTCCGGGGAATCGGGGTCCGGGCTGAAATCCGAGCGCCGAAGTTAACTCCAGTTCACAGCCGGCGCCAAGGAGTCATGGACCGACTTGACACAGGACCGATTTAGCCTAGCTTATAGTCAATGAGTTACGCAGATAAGAAACAAAGCGGGAGGACACGCATGACCGAGTTCATCGTCTTCGTCGTGGCCTACCTGGTGATCGTCAACCTGGTCCTGCCGCGGTTCGGCATCCGTTTCGGTTGACTGGCGCAGAGTTGCGAGGTCGGGGACCCGCGGAATACCAGCGCCAAACCAGCCACGGAAGAGGTCAGCCGCCAGAGCGGGACGACCATCGACACGGAGCGGTCTGCCGAGTAATGTCGTTCGGCCCCGCGGGAGGTGCGCCGTGCCCATCTTCGAGTTCGTGTGTCGCGATTGCGGCTTGGTGTTCGAGGAGTTGCTGACCTTCTCGCAGGTGGAAGCCGGCGAGGCGTTTTGTCCCGAGTGCCGATCCAAACTCGTCGAACGGAGTCTTTCCGCGTTCGCCACCACCAGCGGTTCCGAGTCGAGCGTGCCGCCGTGCGGTCAACGCGGCGGCGGCTGCGGTGCCGGGTTCGGTTGAAGCGTTTGACGTGCGAGCGGCCGGGAGCCGCTCCCCGCGAAATGACGCCGTCTGCCGTTACCGTCCGGGCGCCGACGGCCGGTAGAGCAGGTCGAGATACTGCCACCACCGTTCTGCGAGCGCTTGGCGGGTGGCGTCGGCGTCGGCGGTCCGGCCCAGTTCGTCTTGCTGCTGGGCGAGTCGCCAGGCGTAAGCGGGCACGGAGGGGTCCAGGTGCGCGGCGACCGCTGCTGTCCAGAACGGCAAGAGAAGGAATCCCTGATCGGCGAGCCGCGCGGTGGCCTGGTCGAACGCGCCGGCGACCCCGGCGGGCTGGTACAAAACCGAGAAGGCCAGCAGGGCGGCCAACAAGGCCGCGGGCGCGCGGTTAGCCGCCGCGGCGCGACGCATCACGAGCGGCGGGGCCGTCAAGCGCGCGGCATCGAGGGCCGATACCAGCCAACTGAGCGCGCCGAGCGCAACCAGCGCCGCCAGGATCGCCACGCCGATCTCGAACTGCCGATCGGTCACGATCGGCGCCGTGCACTGCCGGTGCCACGCCCACCACGCGCCCGCGGACCGGATCGCCAGTGCGGCCAGGAGCGCCGATCCCACCATGGCGACGGTCGCGATCGTCCGCCAGGGATGACCCGTCAGCAGCAGGCCCAGCCCCGGCGCCAGCAATCCGGTGCCGGCGGCGGCTACAGGGCGTCTGGCGCCGGCGGTCGACCAGGGGCCGTCGCCGCAGCGCCGGCTCGCGAGATGGATCCCGAGCGACCAGGCTGCCAGCCACGCGCCCCAGGACACCGCGATCGCACCGAGTTGCAGCAGCCACGCGAGGTCGCCCGGCCCGTAGCGGATCGGCGCCTGCCACCAGACGACCGCGGCCGCAGCCGCGCCGGCCGCGGCGGCGGCGGCGAAGATGCGGCGCTCTCGCCGGCCGCGGCCGGCCGCGGTGAGCAGGATCGACAGCGGTCCGAGCATGAACGCGGCGAGCAGCAGGAGCGCCGGCTGCGCGGGCGGCGGCGAGCCGGCCGGCCGCGCGGGGCCGGGCGGCCGGGCTGGTTGCGCTTTACGGCACCGGTCGGCCTCCGGCGAGGGGGGCACACCCGCCAGGTCTCCCAGCGGCGTCAGCTTCCGCAGGAGGTCGGGATCCGTTTCGGCCGGATCGATGCCATACATACGGTCGTGCTCGGTCATGGACGTGCCGCCTGTCGCGCGGGACCGCGGCGGCGGTCGCGCGAGCGCGTTTGCAAGCCGCCGCCCGGGGGATTCGCCAGGACACGAAGCAACTCCCGTGCATTGCCGCGAGGAAGCGACGAGGACGTCGCAGGAGCAGCGCGATCAGCGGACCATGCAGCATGCAACCGGCGGCGGCGTCGGTATTGCGGGAATCCGCGTCAGCCTCAGGGTGTGCGGGCATTGGCGGACCGTGCCCGACAGGCGTCGTCAGCCACGGTCTGCTCGTCCGCCTGCTCCGCGCCCGGTTCGGTCAGGAGCGTCGGCAACACCACCGGCTGCAACGCCGGCGCCTGCTCGCGCAGAGGCGGTTGGCGCAGGCCCTCGGCCGGCAGGCGGAGGAAGCGATGCGCGATCCACATCACCAGGGTGCCCCAGACGATGCCCGCGGCCAGATCGACCACGTAGTGGTAGCGGCAGTAGACGATGCTCAGCCCGAGCAGAGTCCACAGGCCGGTCAACCACCAGCGGTGTTTCGGCGCGACCTTCCACACCCACCACCAGGAGACCAGGCTGCCCGCCACGTGGCTCGAGGGGAACGCGGCGCCGTGCAGCGCGGCGTTGCTGTTCAGCCACTGCATGATATCGGTGAAGAACCAGCCGTGCAGCCCTTCGGACGCGATCGTGCCGGCGACGCCCAGGTAGTCGAAATACTTGGGACCCCAGACAGGAAAGAAGACGAACCAGACATAGCACGAGAGCATCACGGCAGTCAGGTCGCGTGTCAGGCCGGCCGTGAGCGCCCAGTTGCGAGCGGAGGTGCGCTTGCCGGTGGTCCAGATCAGAAGCAGGGCGATCGCGCTGAAAAGGTAGTAGCTGAAATACGCGAACTGCATCAACTCGAGCAGCCAGGGCCATCGCCAGGCACGCGACCATTCCAGGCTGGGTTGGAAACCGAACGCCCACTGCTCGAGCGCGATCAGATGCGGATCGAAAGACTGGCCGTAGGGAAAAAAGACCACGCCGAGAAACCGCAGCTCGGCATAGAACAGCGGCATGCTCAAGGGCAGGTAGATCACGCCGAGCAGCCGCAGTGGCCACTGCGGGCGCCGCCGCAACAGCGGCGGCACAACGTAGAGGACGGCGGCCAACAGAGCGTGCCAGCCGAGGTGCGGCCAGGGCGCATGGAACGGCCCGGGCTGCGCGACCTGTTCGAAGCAGCTCGGGTTCAGCAGGGGATAAACGCCGCTGACCAGCACGTAGGCGATGGCGATCCAGTCGTAGTTCTGGCGCCACGGCCGCAGCGAGTCCAAGAATGCCCTCATCCCAGCCATCCCCGGCGGCGGTAGAAATCCAGTGTGTCGCGCAATCCGCTCGCGAGATCCCACTGCGGCTGCCAGCCGGTATCCCGCCGCAGCTTCCCAGCGGCGCAGACCCAGCCGGAAACAGCCAGATCGCGCCGGCGATCCCGATGAAAAATAACCGACGACTCCCGCACCTTGGCGGGAGCCATGACGCCGGCCAAGTTGACCAGCCACAACGGCACCGCCAACGAGCGCACCCGCCGCTCGAACAGGCCGCCGAGCGCCTCGCGGACTTCGTCCCAATCGTAGCCCCAGGCGTAACGCCGGTTCGCCGCGCGGGGCTGGTCCGGGCCGCTGCCGTCGTCGAGATAGTATATCCCGGTCGCGTTCGGGGCAACGAGCAGAGTGACCGCGGCGGCCGCCGCGTCCCGCCCGTGGACCAAGCTCAATCCCTGCAGCCGGTTGCCGACACGCACGGTCCAACCGCGAGCCGCGGCGCGCAGCAGGGGCAGGAAACTGCGGTCGCGCGGCCCGTAGAGCGACGGCGGGCGCAGGCTGGCGGTCCGGAAGGGCCACTTACCGCCGAAGAGCAGGCCTTCGGCCGTGCGCTTGCTGCGGCCGTAGTCGGAGAGCGGCTGGTCGGGCATGGTCTCGTCGCGGGGCGCATCGAGGCCGGCCGGCCCGCCGGCTGCCAGCGAACTCACGAAGACGAAGCTCTCGATGGCAGGCGTTCGGGCCGCCGCCTCCAGAATCAGCCGCGTACCGGCCACGTTGACCCGCTCGTAGGTCTCTGGGTCGGCCATCACGACGCCGGCGCCGTGGACCACGGCGTGGCAGCCGTCCAGGAACGCGTCCAGCGATTCGGGGTCGGCGAGGTCCACCAGGACGGGCCTGACGGGACCGTCCTGCAGCCAACGGAGGTTGCTGCTCGGGCGATGCGCTGCTCGCACCCGGTGGCCGGCGGCGACCAGCAGGTCACAGATGTGACTGCCGAGGAAACCCGTGGCGCCGGTTACCGCCACCCTGAGCTGCGTCATCGCAGTTCCTGTTCGTAGAGCCGGTACACGTTCTTGAGCGTCGCGCCGTATTTCTCGAGGCTGCGGTTCATCACGGTGTTGTCTTCGAGGATCCAGGAGCACTCGCCGCGGCAGATGCCGCGCGAGGCGCCGTGGCGGATCGTCTCGTCGATCAGCATCACGTCGATGCCCTTGAGGCGATGCTCCGGTTTGACGCCGAGCAGCAACGTGCGCGCGCCGGCGATGCGGCGCTTGGCGAGCAGGAACTTGAGCCAGCCGAACGGCAGCAACGACCCCCGCAGCGGCGCCAGTGCTTCGTTGAAATCCTGCGTGGTCATCGAGAAGGCGACCGGTTCGTCGGCCAACTCGGCGATGAGCAGGAACCCCGGGTCGACCATGCTCTTCATGTCCTTGGCGGCGTGCCGGAACTCCTGCTCGTCCATCGGCACGAAGCCCCAGTTGCCCTGCCAGGCCTCGTGATAGAGCCGGCGCACGATCTCGGCGTCGTCCCAGAAACGGTCCATCCGGAAACGGCGGATCCGGACCGGCAGCCGACTGGCGGCCCGTTCGGCGAAGCGGCTGATGCGGTCAGGCGCGCGCCCCTCTGGCGCGGTGAACTCCCAGGCGAAAAGGTCCTTGGCCTTCTGCAGTCCGTTGGCCAGGAGCTGTTGCTCGTAGTACGGCGGTTGCCAGGGCATGCCGATCACCGGCGGACGTTCGTGGCCCTTGACCAGCAGGCCGAGGTAGTCGTGGTTGGTGGTGAAGCAGCCGGGGCCGCGCATGACGGTCATGCCTTGCGCGGCCAGCCAGTCCCGCGCCGACTGGAGCAGCGCCTGGGCGATCCCCGCGTCCTCTCGGGTCTCATAGAACCCGAAATATCCGAGCGTTTCCCCGTGGAAGTCGTTGTTGGCGCGGTCGACCGCCGCGGCGATCCTTCCTACCGGCGCCGCGCCCTGGCGGGCGACCCACAGACGCGCCTCGGCGTGGCGGAAGAACGGGTTCTTCGCGGGATCCAAGAACGCCTTCTGCTGGGCGAGGAGCGGGTACACGTACTGCGGATGCCGGCGGCCGTAGATCCGATAGGGGACCCGCAGAAACTGAGCCAGCTCCCGCGGGCTGCCGACCGGTTCGACCGTCAGGCTCATGGGGGCTCCTTCGTTGTCGCGCCAAACGACAGGTTGCCCGCGATCCGCCCGGCTGGCAAGCATTTTGACCTTCTATCGCCGGTTCGTCCGGAACGCCCCAGGCTAACGGAACCTCCCTTTGACCGCGGTCCACGTCGCGCCCTGTGTCGAGACGGGTTGCCCCTCGTAGCCGGTGATCGTCATCACGTAGAGACTGCCGCACGGCACCTGATTGAAGACCGACGGGCCGCCGATGTCAGTACAGATCGTCCTGCCGGAATGATCAGGCCTGCAACTTACTCGAAATGATCCCTTGCTCGCGGCCCACCTTGGTCAAGATGTCCATGGCCTTGTGGATCTCGTCCTCGGTGTGGGTCGCCATCAGCGACAAACGCAAGAGGGCGTTGCCGGGCTCGACCGCCGGCGAGACGATGGGGTTGACGAAGACGCCTTCCTCCCAGCAGCGCACGCACATGCGGTAGGCCGTGGTGTCGTCGCCCACGACGATGGGGATGATCGGGGTTTCGCTGGGACCGGTGTCGAAGCCGGCCGCCTGCAGCCGCTCCATCATGATGTGGGTGTTGCGCCAGAGCGCCTCGTGCCGCCAATCCTCCTCGAGCATGACGTCGACCGCGGCCGAGACGGAGGCGACCGAGGCCGGCGGCGGGCTCGCCGAGAAGATCATCACGCGCGCCAGGTGCTGGATGTAGTGGATGGTGTCGGCGTCCGATGCCACGAAGCCGCCGACCGACGCCAGGCTCTTGCTGAATGTACCCACGATCAGGTGCACGTCGTCGGTCAGGCCGAAATGGTTACAGGTGCCGCGCCCCTGCGCGCCCATGACGCCCACGCCGTGGGCGTCGTCCACCATGACCAGCGTGTCGTGCTTCTTGGCCAGCGCGACGATTTCCGGCAGCTTGGCGATGTCGCCTTCCATGGAGAAGATTCCGTCGACGACGATCAGCTTGTCGGTGCCGCGCTCCTTCTCGAGCACGTAGTCGAGGTGCTCCATGTCCTGGTGGCGATACTTGCGCACGTTGCCGTAGCTCATACGGCAGCCGTCGTAGATCGACGCGTGGTCGGTGCGGTCGACGACGACCGTCTCGTTGCGCCCGACCATGGTCGAAATGGTGCCCAGGTTGGCGAAGAATCCCGTGGAGAAGACGAGGGCTCGCTCCTTGCCGACCAGGTCGGCCAGCTTGCGCTCGAGTTCGACGTGCACGTCGAGCGTGCCGTTGAGGAACCGCGAGCCGGCGCAGCCGCTGCCGTACTTCTCGAGCGCGGCCTTGGCCGCCGCCTTGACGCGGGGATGGTTCGTCAGGCCCAGGTAGTTGTTGCTGCCGAGCATGATCACTTCACGCCCGTTGTAGCGGACCGTGCTTTCCTGGGCGGATTCGATGGGTCGAAAATAGTTGTACAGTCCGGCGTTCATGAGCTGACGCGCGGTCTGGAACTGGTGAACTTTGTCGAGCAGCCCCATGGTCTCCTGAATGGTGGCAAAGTGTCCGGATCGCCGCCTGGTTGCCGCCGACCCAAGCGGGAACAATAGCCCGTTGGTCCGGGATCAACAACTGAATTCGAGCCGCCCGCAGGTCATGCCTCGCAGATCTCCGCGGTGAAGACCTGGAAGGCGCAATCCTGCCGCCACGCGTTTGCCGGCAGGCCCGCCTTGACGGCGAGGTGGTCCAGCGTGGTCGTCAGGTCCCACCCCTGTTCGGTCGCCACCTGGGGCAGGAACACCGCCTGCCGGCGTCCCTTGCTGAGCAGGATCCCATGCCGGCCGACCTCGATCGCCTCGGGTCCGGGGACCGCGCGCAATGGCGAGAGCACCGAGACCTCCACACGTAGGGGCGCCAAGTCGGCGGGCTGGACCGGCGTGAAGCGCGGATCGTTGACCGCGGCGCTGGCGGCGTTGTCGATCACCGCCTCGACCAGCGGCTTGATGCCCTCGATGTATCCGATGCAGCCGCGCAGCCGCCCGTCCAACGTCAGGGTGACGAAAGCGCCGCGCTCGGCTCGCAGGCTAGGGGACAGCTCGCAGCCGGCGGCCCGGGCCACGGCCGCCGGGTCGGGCGGCGGCTCGCCCCGGACGGCGGCCTCGACCGCGGCGTGCGCGAGGCGGACGAGGTAAGAGCGCTCGGTCGGGGACAGTCGGTCGCCGGCGGCGTCGCTGCCGGCGTTGTCAGCGCCGGCGGTGCCATCGCCGGCGGCTGTGGCCGCAGACGCAGCCGCAGCCGCGCCGCCCAGCGGTTCGGCACCGGCGATCGCCTCGTTCGGCCGGCAGATCACCGCGGCGGCATAGCTGACCGACAGATCGTAGTCGCCGGCGGGATCGCCGCTGCGGGCGTAGTCCAGCAGCACCGATTGCGCGCCGGCTGGCAGGGGCGCCGCGATGGCGACCGCGGCCGCCTCGAGGCCGCACATCGTGATGCCCGTCGCTTCGGCGTAGGCCACGAGACCCGCGGCGTCGCCGGCGAGGAACTTCTGCAGCGCGCCCGTGTCGAGCTGGGCGAGGCGGTTGGGGATATCCTCGGTGAACGGCACGTAGCCGTAGTCGGCGCCGTAGTGCGTCAAGTCGCTCGAGACCAGGAACAAGTGCCGGCCGTCGCGCCAGCGGTCGAGAGCGCGCGCGGCGTCGCGGCGGCGTGGCAGATCCAGGTGAGGGAACAGGATCGGCACGATGGGGGTGCCGGCCGGCAGCGCGCACTGCAGGAGCGGGAGCTGGATCTCCACCGCGTGTTCGAAGGCGTGGGCGCGGTCGTTCACTTCGTACGCGCCCGTGTCGGCGAGATCGCGCACGATCGCGACCGCCACGGGCACCTCGCCCAGCGGCGTGGCGAACGCTTCGACGCTGCTGAGGGCGGGGCGCTGCAGGCGGGCGCGGTGGCTCGGCGCCAGGATGAATACCGCGTCGTAGCGCCGGCCGGCTAGGAGGCCGTAGATCTTGCCCGCCGTGGGCCCGCTGTAACGGTAGCCTGCGTGCGGCGCGAGGGCGATCACCGGCGTGCCGGCGGGAAGCCGGTGCGGTTCGGCGCCGGCGAGATAGGTCGCAACGCGTTCGCGCAGGACGTCGGGCTGAGCGGGAT
>JAQULN010000078.1:0-5481 GCA_028718575.1 Candidatus Krumholzibacteriia bacterium
CCCATGCGGGTGTTCTCGTTGAGCATGGTCAGGAAGATTCCTTCCAACTCCGGCCCCGCCGTCAGCTCGCCGCCGCGCGCTTCATTGAATGTATCGAGCGCTCCGAGCAACGACCCCAGCGAATCGCGGCAGAGTTCTTCCGCCTGGACCGGCACGAGCACGCCGTCGGATGCCTGCAAGGCGGCGCGGGTGGCGGCGCCGAGATGGGGCGGGCAGTCGATGATGATCGTGTCGTAGAGGTTGCGGGCGCGGTCGACTTGCTGCACGAACACATCGGGCCGTTCGGTGAGCAGCGACAGGTAGCGCTCTTCTTCCTTGAGACCGCGGATACGCGACGAGACGAAGAAGAGATCCTTCAACGCGCTGGTCTGCGCCAGATCGGTCAGGGTCTGGTCATGGTCGTAGAGATCGAGCAGGCCCTGGTCCAGCGAGTCGGCGCCGCGGCCGAGGATTCGGGCGACGCCGCACTGCGGATCGACGCCGATCACCAGGACGCTGTGGCCGGACAGGGCGAACGACGCGCCGAGATTCACCGCGGAGGTGGTCTTGCCGACGCCGCCCTTGCGGCTGATCAGGCTGATCACGCGGGCCGACACGGTGTTCCAGGGCGTACGACGTTTGAGGACTAGAGATTCGGGGGCGGTGTGGGCAGGCTCCATCGCTGCTTTCTCCTTGGGTCCCTGGTCTGCTTGGCTCGAGTTGTAAGGCGCCGGGCGGCGCGATGACCGCGGGCAATCTACCCGAAGCGCTGGGCCGGGTTCAAGGCGAAAAATGATCATTCATGTAAAAAAACGGCCGACAATAAAGAAAATCCGTGCTGACGTGCGACGCCGCGCCGGGGCCGCCGCCCGCCAGTCGCTGCAGACAGATGTCGTCGCGAACGCGCTCGGGCCGGCGTTTGCAGCCGTCATTTGACCGGCGCCGCCCAGAGGCCATATTTCGACCGATTTGGCGGGCGCCAGCCCCGGCGAGCCAAGGAAGGAGCGCGCGGCTCATGACCGGCAAGATCGCGGTGGGCGGCATCACCAGGACCGATGAACTCGTTCTGCTGCGGGTGCTCGGAGCCCGCTCCGGCTCGCGTTTCGCCAGTTGCACGCTCGACACCCTGGGCGAGGCCGGCATCAACATCGTCTGCTGCGCGTCGTTCTCGGACGAACGGGAACGCCAGAATCTCGGCCTGGCGATCCATCGCAAAGACCTCGATCAAGCGCTCTGTCTGTTGCAGGGGATCCGCGAGACGATCGGCGCGGAGCGGATCGAGGTGCGGCGCCGTTGCAGCGCCATCGCGGTCTACGGCCCGCAGTTCAGTTCCAGCCCTGCGATCGGCGGCCGCATCTTCGGGGCGACCGACCAGGCGGAGATCCCCGTGCACATGATCAGCACCTCGTTCACCACCGTGGCATTCCTGGTCGACACCGACCGCGCGCAGGACGCGGTGACCAACCTCCGGGACGTCTTCTTGGTGCCCTGACCCGGGCGGCTGCCGCCGGCGTCGACCCGGTGCGCGTCAGTACTCGAAGCCCGAGCCCCCGATGAACTCTCGCAGCAGCGACGTGTGCGGCACGACGCTGGCATCGATCGGCAGCAGCGTGGCCAGCAGGTCGATGAGGCTGCGGGCGGTGCCGTAGTTCGGATCGTCGATGCCGACAGCTGATAGCCGCGGCTCGGCCCACAGCTTCAGGACGGCCAACTCGTAGGCAAGCCCGGAGTTGAAGAAGATGTCGGCCTCGTTCTGGAACGGAAAGATGTGCCGTTCCTCGCCGGCGCGAACTTTCGGCCAACGGGCGAGCGTCTCGCTGGCCGGGTAGCCGCGGAACTGGGCATCCCGCACGATGCGACGGAACAGGCGGGTGCGGGAAGTGCGGATGTAGCTGGTGTTGTCGATGTTCATGTGGCTGAGCGCCGAGACGTAGGCCAGCAGCTTGTGGCGCCGTGGCACCGCGGCGCTGAGCCGCGGGTTGAGCGCGTGGATCCCCTCGACGATCAACGGCTGGCCGCGGCCGATCACGGTGGGGTCGGCGCGCCGCTGGCTGGTGCCCGTCTGGAAGCTGTAGCTGGGCAGGTGCACCGGCTCGCCGGCCAGCAGCGCGAGCAGATGTTCGTTGAACAGATCGAGCTTGATGGCGTCGAGCGACTCGTAATCGTAGTCGCCGTCGGGTCCCCGGGGCGTCTTTTCGCGGTCGACGAAGTAGTCGTCGAGGCTCAGGGCGAAGGGTTGGAAGCCCAACACGCGCAATTGCACCGTTAGCCGCTTGGCGAAGGTCGTCTTGCCGCTGCTAGAGGGTCCGGCGACCAGCACCAGGCGGCCGTCGGCGGGTAGATCGCCGACCTGGTTCGCCGCCTCCACGAACACGCGCGCGTGACGGGCCTCGCAGAGCTGCACCAGGTCCTGCACGCGGCCTTGTACGATGTAGCGGTTCAGGTGACCGATGTCTTGCAGTCCCTGCTCGACCAGCCAGTCGGCGTAGCGCTGCATGGTCGACAGCAGCTTCGGGTGGCTGACCGTGTCGAGCAGCTTCTCGGGCGCGCCGGCGGGGCCGACCTGCATCAGGAAACCGGGCGGCTCGGGCACCAGGCGGAAGGCGCGCACGAAACCGGTCGACGGCAACTGCCGGCCGTAGAACAGGTGCTCGGTGCCTTGCAGGCGATAGAGCTTCAGCGCGTCGCGGCGCAGATACTGGGCCACGTTCGTCTCGGCCGGCCGACCCTGGGCGCGGGCTTTGCTGATCAACGTGCGCACGCCGTAGATCTGCGGCGTGATCGGCAGATCGGCCGCCACCAGATCGCGCATGCGCTGTTCGATGGCCTCGATCGCGCTCCCACTCAGCGCTTCGTCCAACCCGAACATGCGGCAATAAACGCCGCGGCCGTAGCTGAACTCGACGCGCAGCTCGCTGCCGGGAAAGAGCTGTTCGCAAGCGGCGTTCAGGATGAACGTCACTGTGCGCTGGATCGTCGGCGCCGTCCGCCGCTCGCGCAGGTGGTAGAGGCGGACCTCGTCCTCGTGCATCAACGGTTCGTAGAGGTCGGTGCGCCGTCCGTTGATCGAGGCCATCGCCACCGGATCGACGGCCGTGGCGTTGACCTCGCCGCGCCCCCGCAGCAATTCGATGAGGGTCTGACCCGGTGCGACGGGGACCTGGACGCCGTCGAGATCGATCCAGTTGCCGCCAGTCTTCATGGCTAGCCTCCTCGGCCCGGGGGCGGCTGCGCGACGGGCTCGCTCGTCCTTGCTCGTTCTTGCTCTTTGCCGGGGACTTGTTATCATGCCCGGAGCGAACGAACAAGATGCAACGGGGCCGACTGGGACGCCAGCCGGTCGCGGTTGCGCACCCCGGCTCCGGCGTCACTCTAGCGGAAGGACGATTCACGATGAAGGTCGCCATCAACGGATTCGGCCGCATCGGCCGCGCGGTCTACCGTATCTTGCACGACCACCAGGACGTCGATGTCGTTGCGATCAACGACCTCTTCGACCCCGCCTCCCTGGTGCACATGTTCAAGTACGACTCGGTGATGGGGCGGTTCCAACGTCCAGTCAAACTCGCCGGCGACAAGATCGAAACCGACCGTTTCGCGACCAGGCTGCTGGCCGAACGCGACCCCAAGGCGCTGCCCTGGAAACAACTCGGCGTGGACTTCGTGATCGAGGCGACCGGCGTCTTCCGCAAGCGGGAGCAATGCGCCATGCACCTCGCCGCCGGCGCCCGCAAAGTGATCCTCACGGTGCCGGCCAAGGATGAGATCGATGCGACGATCGTGCTTGGCGTGAACGATCGCGACCTCAAGCCCGAACACAAGATCGTCTCCAACGCCTCGTGCACGACCAACTGCCTGGCGCCGTTGGCCTATGTGATCGACGCCGAGTTCGGCATCGTGCGCGGGCTGATGACAACGGTGCACGCGTATACCAACGACCAGCGCCTGGTGGACATGCCCCACAGCGATCTGCGGCGCGCCCGCGCCGCCGCCGCCAGCATCATCCCGACGACGACCGGCGCCGCCCGCGCCGTCGGCAAGGTGCTGCCGCATTTGAACGGCAAGCTCGACGGCATGGCCATGCGCGTGCCGACCTTGAACGGCTCGGTCGTCGACCTGGTCGCGGAGTTGAAGCGACCGGCGACCAAGGACCAGATCAACGCGGCGGTCAAGAAGTACGCCGAGGGCAAGCTGAAGGGAATCCTCGCCTACTGCGACGAGCCCATCGTTTCGATCGACGTGGTCGGCGATTCGCACAGCAGCATCTTCGACGCGCAGTGCACGACGGTGCTGGGCGACGGTCTGGTGAAGCTGATCAGTTGGTATGACAACGAATGGGGCTACAGCAGCCGCGTCTGCGATCTGCTGCACCTGCTGCAGAAGGTCGGCTGACCGCGACACCGGTCCGACGTCCGCGCGAGGGCGCAACCCCGTTTTTTTTCGGGGCGGCGCCCTCGCGTTTTTCGCCGGTCATTGTACCTTGGCCCGCATTCGCGCGGCCCTGGTAACCCCACGATTTTGAAAGATGAAACTCGGCTGATGAACTGTAGACTCGCACCGCGGTGGCGCAGCGCCGTCCGCGTCGTTCGCGCTGTTCGCACTGTTAGCGTTGTTAAGGCCGTAACGTCGCCCGGCGGTTTGCTAGCGCTGGTGCTGGCGATCGTCGTGTTCTGGCCGCCGAGAACGCTGGGCGCCGAGCTCGCGGCAGAACCGGACGGTGGGTTGTTGCCGGCCCTCGGGCCGGCCCCGGCCGACAGCGCCCTCGCGAGGGAGCTGGCGCGCCTGCCGGGCGAATGGATCACGCTCGCGGCGGCTCAGCTGGAGGCGCGAACCGCCGATACGGCGTTGAATATCGCGCGCGCCGAGCTGCAGGCGGCGCGAGGCGCCGAGCGTCGCGAACGCGGCGGTTTCCAGCCCGAGCTGTTCGGGCGCTTCGAGCAGATGGGCGACCGCCAACCGTCGACTTCCTATTTCGCCGGCGCGCAGGTCCTGCAGACCGAGCGCACGCTGCTGGGCGCGGGCGCCCGGGTGCAACTGCCGTCCGGCACCAGCGTGGCCCTGGCGTTGAACACGACCCGCCTCGCGACCAATTCGGCGTTCGCGTCGCTCTCGCCCCAGTACGACGCGTTCGGCGAGTTGACACTGACACAGCCGCTATTGAAGGGATTCGGTCCCGACGCCGGCAGCGAACTGGAGGCAACCGAGCAGGACCGCTTGGGCGCCGAGGACAGTTATCTGGCGGCGCAACTGGCGAGTCGGGCCGCAGTCGAACTCACGTATTGGGCTCTCTATGCCGCCGAACGGGATTTCGCTGTCCTTCTTCTGTTGCGCGACCAAGCGGCGTCGTTCGTCGCCGAGGTCCGCCAGCGCGTCCGGGGCGGTCTGGCGGGGCCGGCCGAGGAAGCCAGCGCGCTGGTCTTTCGGGCCGAGCGGGAACAGGCCGTGCTCGACGGCGAGGAGTACCTCGACCAGCTTTCGGATCGCCTGGCCGTGCTCTTAGGA
>JAQULN010000078.1:5491-9455 GCA_028718575.1 Candidatus Krumholzibacteriia bacterium
CGGCCGCCGCGAGCGCACAGGTCGTCGAACTGGCGCGGCGGCACAGCCCGCAGCTGGCTGCGGCCGAGCGGGCGGTTGCCGCAGCCGCAGCGCGGGCGGCCGGCGCGCGCTGGCGCGCGCTGCCCCAACTCGACCTGGTCGGGGCGCTGGGCGGGCGCGGCCTGGCGGGAACGGGCCGCGACGTCATCCTGGATTTCGGGGGCGACGGTCCGACCACGATCGGCAACGACCAGGACACCGGCCTCGGCGACAGTGTCGGTCAGGTCGTGCGGCGCGAGCACCCGACCTGGAGCTTGGGCCTCGTGTTCAGCCTGCCCCTCGGCGGCGGCCGCGACGCCGGCGAGCGCGACCGCATGCGCGCCCAGGTGATCCGCGCCGAACAGCACCGCGAAGCGCTCGCGCGCGAACTGGACGCCGAGGTTCGCAGTCAGCACCGCCAGCTCGAACGCGGCCACCGGCGGCTCGGCTTTGCCGCCGATGGCGTCGCGGCCTCGCTCGAGCAGTTGCGCATCGGCGGTCTGCGGTTCCAAAGCGGTCAAACGACCGCGTTCGAACTGGTGCGCCTGGCGACCGATCTGGCGGACGCGCAGCGGCGCTACTCCGAGGCGCTGGTGCGCACGGCCAGCGCCGCCGCCAATCTGCGCTTGCTGACCGGCGGCGCGTATCCGGCGAGCGAAGCGGCTCTCGACACCCTGGAGGCAACGGCACCATGAGACATCGACGAACGAATGCACGATCCCCGCACGGAGGGGCCGCGGCGGCGCGGCGGCGCTCGGTCGCGGCCGGGTGTTTGGCAGTTCTGGTTGCAGCGGGCTGCGACCGCGGCGACCCGCAGCGCAGCGGCGGATTCTCGCTGCCGCCGTTGCCGGTGGAGACGGCGATCGCCGCCAGCGTCGATCTGCAGGAGCAGTTCACGACCGTCGGTTCGCTGGCAGCCGGTGAAACCGTCACCGTCGTGGCCGAGATCGACGGCAGCGTCCGTTCGCTGCCCTTCGCCGAGGGCGAGTCGATCGCGGCCGGCGCGCTCATCGCGCAGCTCGATGACGCGGAGCTCGCCGCCGAGGTTGCGAGAGCTGCCGCGGTGCGCGATCAACGCCGGATCGCCTACGAGCGGATTCGCCGCATCGTCGAGCAGCGCGCAGGAGCGCCGCAGGATCTGGACGACGCGGAGGCGGCGCTGCACGTCGCCACGGCCGAGTACGATCTCGCCCGGGCCCGGCTCGCCAAGACGCGGATCACGGCGCCGTTTGCCGGGACCACCGGCCGCCGTCTGATCAGCCCCGGCGCGTTCCTGCGCGCGGGATCGCCGATCACTGATCTGACCTATCTCGACGAACTGCGCGTGCATTTCACCGCGCCGGAGCGGCTGCTGGATCGGATCACACGGGGAGCGCCGGTTGCGGTGACCACGACGGCGTTTCCCGACCGGGAGCTGATCGGGACCATCGACGTCGTCGATCCGCAGCTCGAAGCCGCCACGCGCAGCGTACGTATCGTCGCGGAACTGCCGAATCCCGACCGGCGCTTGCGTCCCGGCATGTCCGCCGATGTCACGGTCACGCTCCAGCGGCGGCTCGGTGCGCTGACCGTGCCCAGCGAAGCGGTGTTCGTGCAAGGCGATGCCGTTTTGCTCTACGAGGTCCTGGCCGACAGCACGGTCGTCGCGCGTCCGGTGACCACGGGCCTGCGCCAGCGCGATTCGGTGGAGATCCTCACGGGCCTCTCTGCCGGCGCCCTGGTCGTCAAAGCGGGGCATCAGAAGCTCTATCCCGGCGCGCGGGTGGTGCCGGTCATGGATCCCCCCGCGGCAACGACCGCGCACGCGCGGACGGAGGCCGGCGCATGAAACTCAGCGAACTGAGTATTCGCCGGCCGGTGTTCGCGAGCGTCATGAGCCTCGTGCTCGTGTTGCTGGGGATCATCAGTTTCACGCGGCTGCCGGTGCGGGAGTACCCCGACATCGACCCGCCCATCGTCTCGGTGACGACGTTCTATCGGGGCGCCAGCCCGAGCGTGATCGAGACCGAGATCACCGACATCCTGGAGGAGCAGTTCTCGACGATCGAAGGCATCAAGACGATGACCAGTTCCAGCCGCGAGCAGGGCTCGGTCATCACCATCGAATTCGAGCTCGACCGCGACGTGGATACCGCGGCCAACGATGTGCGCGATCGCGTGGCGCGGGTGAGCGGCCGCCTGCCGCGCGAAGCGGACGACCCCGTCGTGGCAAAGGTCGACGTCGACGCGCAACCGATCATGTGGCTCGCGTTCAGCAGCGATGTTCACACGACCCTCGAGCTCTCGGACGTCGCCGATCGGGTGCTCAAGGAGCGCCTGCAGCGGTTGCCGGGCGTCGGTTCGGTCTTCATCGGCGGCGAACGCCGCTACGCCATGCGGATCTGGCTCGATACCGCGCGTCTGGCGGCTCACGGCCTGACGGTGCAGGACGTCGAGGAGGCGCTGCGGCGTGAGAACGCTGAGATTCCCGGCGGACGCGTCGAGGGCGAACTGTTGGAGTTCGCCGTGCGCACCCGCGGCGAACTGGAGCTGCCGGAGGAGTTCGCGGCCGTCGTCGTTGCCCGCTCGGCGCAGGCGGTCGTGCGACTGAGCGATCTGGCCGAAGTCGAGGTCGGCCCGCTGGACGACCGCACGGTGACGCGCTACAACGGACGGCCGGCGGTCGGACTCGGGATCGTCAAGCAGAAGCAGGCGTCCACGGTGGCGGTGGCCCGCGCCGTACGCGACGCACTGCCCGCGCTGCGGGCGCAGATCGCAGCCGGGATGGCGCTGGAGATCGCCTACGATTCTTCCGCCTTCATCGAGGAATCGATCAACGAAGTGGCCCGCACGTTGTTGCTCGCGACGGGGCTGGTCGTGCTGGTAGTGCTGCTGTTCCTGAAGAACCTGCGCGCCACGATCATCCCGATCGTGGCGATTCCCGTCGCCATCATCGGGGCTTTCACCGTCGCCTTCGCCGCGGGGTTTTCGCTCAACATCATCACGCTCTTGGCGTTGGTGCTGGCGATCGGACTCGTGGTGGACGATGCCATCATCGTGCTCGAGAACTGCTTCCGTCATCTCGAAATGGGCAAGCCCCGGCTGCTGGCCGCACGGGACGGAGTCAAGGAGATCGCCTTCGCGGTGATCGCCACGACCGTCAGCCTCGTCGCGGTGTTCGTACCGGTCGCGTTCTTGACCGGCGCCGTGGGCAGCCTGTTCCGCGAGTTCGGCATCACGCTGGCCGTGGCGGTAGTCATCTCGTCGTTCGTCGCGTTGACCCTGGCGCCCACCCTTTGCGCCTTACTGCTGAAGCGACGCCCGCCCGCAGCGCAGAAATGGTCCGATCGCTCGTTCGATTTTTTCTTCCGCTGGCTCGACCGCTTCTACGGCGGCAGTCTTGCCTTCGCCCTGCGGCGCCGCTGGCTCGTGATCGGGCTGGCGGGGCTGCTGGTCGCCGGCACCGGTTGGATCTACCGCACCTTGCCGCGGGAACTCGTGCCGATCGAGGACCGCGGCGTCGGTTTCGGGATCGTCATCGCGCCGGAGGGTTCGACCCTCGCCTACACCGACCGCTACCAGCGCCAGATCGAGGATATCCTGCTCGAACTGCCGGAACGGCGAGGTCTGTTCAGCGCCGTCGGTCTCGGTTTTGGCGGGCCGGGACGCGTGACCAACGGTTTCATGTTCCTGAACCTCAAACCGCATCAGGAACGCACGCGCACCCAGCAGGCGATCGTCGCGGCGCTATTCCCACAGCTGATGGCCGTTCCGGGCGTGCTGGCGTTCGTCGTCAACCCGCCCAGTCTGGGCGGGCGCTTCTCGACGTCGCCGGTCGCGTTCGTGCTGCAGGCCGACACCTACGCAGACCTGGATGCCGGCGTCCGGGCCTTTCTGAGCGAGGCCGCGCAGCTCGGCTACCTGCTCAATCTCGACAGCGACCTGCGGCTGAACAAGCCGCAGCTCG
>JAQULN010000079.1 GCA_028718575.1 Candidatus Krumholzibacteriia bacterium
CAGGAGCGAGCGCGCCAGGTCGTTGCGCTCGGCGGTGTTGCGCCGCAAGTATGCGCAGCGCAACTCCGGAATCGCCAATTGACGCATGAGCAGCAGCGATTCCTCGAAGCGCTCGAGCAATCCGACAAAGACGCTGTGCCTCTCGATCGCGGCGATCGCCGCCTGGGGGTCGCCGTCGCGATCGAAGAACCGCACCTGGCTGTTGTGGTGCTCGGGCCAGGCGCACCAGGCGGGCCAGTCGAGCGGCTGCGCGGTCGTCGAGACATGGAACTGATAGTGGGAGGCGCCCCGCGATAGCGGCTCGCGCATGAACGCGACATAGCGTACGGGCTGGACCTCGTGCAATCGCGACCAGAGGGTTAGCGTGTGGCCGCCGACCGCCCGCAGCCACGGGCATTGCTTCCGCAGGCGGCGCAGGTCTTCGGGTTCGTAGATCGGAATGATGAAGTCACGGCCGCCGGTGCCCGCGGGGCGGGGCGGCCGCAAAGGTTCGGCCTGGATGTAGGCCGGCCCGTAGGTGCCGCGCAGCACCGTGTCGAAGGTGCGGCCGCCGGTCTTGGCAAGATGCAGGAATACGACCAGGGGTCGGGACATTCGCTTCTCCGCCCCCGTCACCGCACGAGGGTCAGCTTGCAGGTCGCCGCGTGGCGGCCGTCGAGCACGAGCCGCGCCGCGTAGACGCCGGCCGCGCATTCGCGTCCGCCCGCGTCGCGTCCATTCCAGAGCCAGCGATGGTCGCCCGCGACGAGCGGCCCCTGCCATAGCACGCGCACCAGGCGGCCGCGCGTATCGTACAGGTCGAGTCGCACTTGGCTCGCGCGTTCGAGCCGAGCCAGCAGCTCGGTGCGAGGGTTGAACGGATTGGGCCCGGCCGTCAAGCGTGAACCCGCCGCCGGCACATCGGTGACCCCGGTGGGATCAGGCCGTTCGAAGCAGCCGATTTCGGGACCGTCGCCGGCCGGCATGGGACGCATATCGAGGTCCAGGGTAAAACCGATCTCCAGACCCGCGTCGATCAACGGTCCGCCGTCCAGCGGGTAACCCGTCAACAGGCTTTCGTAGGGCGACTCGGCCAAAACCACCGGCGAGACCGGCACCAGTCCGCCGAGGTTCATCTGGCCGGCGGCAGCGGCGCAGTGGTCGGCTGCAGCCATGCCGCCGCTGCTGCTGTAGACCTGCACGTGGACGCCGCTGGTGCCCCAGAACACGCAGTTCTGCAAAACGCAGAGCATGTCCGGGTGCCAGTCGCCGTACTCGTGGTAGTGCGCGAAAGCGTCTCCGAAGCGGTAGCTCGAGTTGAAGATGCGGTTGTCGACGAACGTCGAGTGGCGCACCACGACGCGCGGGAACATCCGGCAAACGATGGCGCCGCCGCGGCAGTAGCTGTTCGCGGGCTGACCTTGGTCGTCGTAGCCGGCCAAGTTGCGGATGAACAGGCAGGTGTCGATCCACAGAGTCTCGCCCAGGTTCTCCTGGAACGGCCCGCCCTTGAACACGCCGCCGGCGTGGAAATAGGCCACGTTGTCGAAGAACCGGCAGCGCCGCACTGTACCCTCGCTGTAACGGCTCACGTAAACGCCGGCTCCTTGCAGATTGAAGTTCTCGCGGAACACGCAATCTTCGACCAGCACCGGCACCATGCGGCCGCCGGTGGCGCCGGACGTGTGGATCGCGCCGCCGTCGCCCGCATCGAGCTGAACATCAGGTACGCCGCGGTTGTCGGTGAAGTCGCAGCGGCGGACGGTGACCGGACAAGCCTGCGTGTGATCCGTGCTGTTGCGGCGGAAATGCAGGCCGGCGCCTTCGGACCAGCCGTTAGCGACCCCGCCCCGGCTGCCGCGGATCTCGCAATCCTCGAACAACACTGCGGCGCTGAGGGTCGAGACGGCGCCGCCGGGCCCGCCGCTCGTGTTGTCGCTGAACGTGCAACCGCGGAACGTCGCCGCACTGAGTTGCTGGCGCGCGTCGATCATCACGGCGCCGCCGCGCGGATCCGATCCCTCGATGACGTTAGCGCTGAACACGCAAGCGTCGAACTCGACCGTCAGGCCGGCGCCGAGAAACACCGCGCCGCCGCGGCCGGTGCTGCGGTTGCCGGTGAACTCGCAGTTCACCGCGGTCAACACGCCGGCGAAGGGGAGCCGCAAGGCCGCGCCACCGACGAAACCCGCCCCGACGGCCGCGAGATCGCGGAACCAGCAACCGACCAGGACGATCTCGGTGCCGGCGGCCGTGGTCGCCAGCGCCACCGGCTGGCGCTGGTCGCCGCCGCCGGTCACGGTCAGTCCCTGCAGGCGCAACGCCGGCAAACCAGCCGCAACGATCAAGCTGCCGGTATCGCCGAGATCGAGGCGGGCCCCCTGCGGCGCCGGCGACAGGGCCGCATTGCCCAGCAAGGCGACGGCCACGGTGAGCGCGGCAGCGACGGCGTGTTCGTCAGGGCTGCAGAGAACCGAGTCCGCGGCGGAGGCTTCAGCCAACGCGGCGGCGAGCGTCGGGTAGCAGTTGGCCGGCGACCAGTCGCCTGGAATGCTGGGTTGACTGGTGCGGGTTCCCGCAGGCAGAACGTGATACCGCTCGGCCTGCGCAGGCCTAGGGGTCAAAACCGCCGCGACGATCAGAATCGACGCCAATAACGCCGCCGAACCACGGGTCATGCCGATACCTCGGAAACGATCGCGATCAGATGGAATATTAAAATCATGCGTTATTTTAACATTAAGTTCCTGCTCCGTCAACCCGCTCGTAGAGTCGCTCCAGGCTGGCGACTGCCCGCGAGAGGTCGTACCGCTCAGCCACCAGGTTCCGGCCCGCTGCGCCACACCGTAGCCGCTGTGGAGGATCGTCCAGCAATGAGGCGATTGCCGTCGCCAGATCGGCCACCCGGCCGGGCTCGACCAGCCGTCCCTGCCGGCCGTCCTCGACCAGGTCCGCCACGCCCGCAATGCGATAGCCGACCACCGCGCAGCCGGCCGCCATCGCCTCCAAAAGCACCAACGGCAACCCTTCCAGCAGCGAGGTCGAAACAAAGAGGTCGGCAGCTTGAAACAAAAGGCCGAGATCGTCGCGCACTCCCAGCAGCTTGACCCGGTCGGTCAGACTGCGGCGCGCGATGTCGGCCGCCAGTGCGTCGGCCTCGTCGCCGGTGCCGGCGATCACAGTCAGCGCGTCGACGCCCTCGTCGCGCAGAATCTCGGCCGCGGCCACGAGATCGCGGAAATTCTTCTGCGAGGACAAGCGGCCGGCGCCAACCACAAGCGGTCGCGAATCGCCGGCTCCCAGCGACGCCCGCAACGCGGCCCGCTGGTCCGCCGAGAGCGGCGGCGGCAAGTCCACGGCGTTGGGCACGACCAGAATACGCGCGGCGAGCTGTTCGCCCAGCGCCAAATCTTCGATCAACGATGCCCGCACGCTGTCGCTGACCGCCACCACCGCCTGGCAGCGGGCGACCACGAGACGATACGCGCGCCGGCGCAGGGCTCGGCGCCAGGCGGCATCGGCCGGGCCGTAGCTGAACTCGTCGTTGCTGTGAACAGTCGCCACGATGTTCACGCGGCGCGATAGCGCCAGCCACAGGCCCCAGAAGTTGGCTTCCGGCAAGTGAGTCTGCACCACCGCGACGCGATCGGCCTCCAGCTGCGCGAGTAGCCGGCGGCGACCGTCGCGCAGACTGGCCAGCCAGGCCAACGGACGCCTCACCGGGGCGCGGGCGATATCCAGTTCGCGCAAACCGACCGCCGGCGCCAGTTGTGCCGCGAGCGCTCCGCCCCCTTGCAGCGCATAGACGAACGTCGGCCGGCCGCCGCCGGCGCGGGCGGCCGCCAGACGCGCCGCCATCATCTCGGCCCCGCCGACCGTCAATCGTTCGAGCAGGTGGGCGACCACAAGCGGTGCGGGCACGATCGGCCTACTCCGCGAGCTGCTGGTGGAAGGTGACGAGTCCGCGGCGCACGAGAACCGCAACGGTCGAGTCCGCGGCCGCCTGGCTGGCAAACGGCCCGAGTACGACCCGCCGCCACGCTTGCCCGTCCGACAGCACCGTATCGCGGTATCCGGTCGGGCAGTCGACTTCGGTCAGCAACGCCGTGTAGCGCGCCGCGCGCAGCGTATCGCGGAAACTCGCCACGTGGATCCAGATGCTCGCTGCGAGCCGAGGACGCGCCGTCGCATCGGCGCCGGGCGGCGCCGTGTCCCGGGCCGGCGGCGCGAGAGCGCCGAGGCCGCTCGGCGGTTCGGCCGCTGGTTCGGCCGCAGGGTCGACCGCGGCTGCGCCGTCCCGCGAGATGGGCTGGCCGTCCCCGGAACCCGGCCGCGCGTCGGCGGCCTGTAGATCGACCGCCGGCACCAGCGCCGCGGCCGGAAGACCGGCGCTGCCGCCGGACCGGTCGGCCAAGATCAGTTTCCAGGCGGCCCACCCGCCGAGCAGCAGAACGATCAGCCAGACCCAGATCCAGGCACCAATACCGCGCCGCCCCGCTTTCCGCGTACGCTGCCGCCTGGTCGTCATGCGCGATGCCGCCAAGGCGTCGGCCGCGCGGCCGGCAGCTGGTTGGACCACGCCGGCGGTCAGCGGCGTGGGCGGCGGCGAAACCGATTCCGTTTCCGGCGACGCGGGCACCGCCGGTTGCGTCGCCGCCGCCGCCATCGGCGTCGCCAGCTCTGGCGCGTCGAGCACGGGCGGCGGCGCCTCGGGCAAATCCTCGGCCGCCACGTGGCGGGCGTCGACGCGGCGGCTTTTCTCCACGAACGCCGCCAACAGTGCGTGGCTCGCGAGATGGTTGACCAGCCTCGGCACGCCGCGGCTCAACTCGTGGATCTTGGCGATCGCCGCCTCGGCGAACAACGGTTCGCGGCGGCCCGCAACGGTGAGGCGATGCGCGATATACTCGCCGGTCTCCGCCTCGGTCAGGGGTTCGAGATGGTAGTGAATCCGGATGCGCTGGCGCAGTTGCGCCAGTTCCGGCCGGTTGATCAGAGTCTCCAGCGACGACTGTCCGGCCAGAACGATCTGGAACAACTGCTTGTCGGGCTGACCGAGATTGGTCAGCAATCGGACTCCCTCGAGCGTCTTGGCGTCCAGATTCTGGGCCTCGTCCACGATCAGCAGAATCTTGCGCCCCTCGGCATGGACTGCCAGCGCCTGATCCTTCAACAGGCAGACCAGATCGGCGGCATCGGCTCCGGCCGGCCACGTTTGCCCGAGGTCGTGCAGCATCAGTTTGAGGAATTCCGGATAATTGACATTCGTCACGTTGACCAGGATCTGGCGAAACAACTTGGAGACTTTGCCCTGCAAACTGTTCAATGCCAAGGTCTTACCCATGCCGATGGCGCCGACGATCAGCACGAAATCCTCGCCCTGCTCCAGACCGTAGCCCAAATGAGCCATGGTCTCTGCGTGCGCATGCGAACGGAACAGGAACCGGAGATTCGGTCCCATGGCGAACGGATCACTGTGCAAGCCGAAGTGGGCTTGATACATCGAATCACCTGCCGTCGTGCCAGATCCTGCCGGTTTGACCGGCTGCGCCGTCCGCACCGGATCAGCGGTGGTCGCGCCGAGCGCCGCCGGCTGCGGCCGCCCCGGGGCATGGCTCTACCTCCAAGATGATCGGCCAAGATCGCGCGAAACTCAACCGCCGATCACAGGCCGGCGTCGGCGACGCCGGGAAGCCCGCGCGTCATTATCTTCGCATCTGCCCCGGCGGACAGCGAAACCGGCGAATTGTCCGTTGCCGCCCTGGCGAGCGCAGGCTAGTATTGGGCGGCCCAGACCCCCTGCCGCACCCTTATCCCGCACGGGATTGGCTCCTACATGTCCGACGATCTGAAAGCGAAAACGATTCGCGGCGTAGGTTGGAGCACCGTCCAGAGCTGGAGTATCCAGCTCATCTCGTTTCTGGTTTACCCGATCCTGGCGCGCCTGCTCGGACCCGAAGCGTACGGCCTGATCGCGTTGGCGGGTGTGTTCATCACCTTACTAGACATTTTCCTGGACGTCAGCTTCGGTGCGGCCATCGAGCAGCGCAAGGACCTCGCGCCGCAGCACATCAACGCCGTGTTCTGGGCTTTCCTGATTGCAGGGGTGGCTCTGACGACGATCTCCATGTTCGTGGCGCCGACGGTCGCGGTTTTTCTAGGAGAACCGAACACCTTGCCGCCGGTCATCCGCTGGCTTTCGCTAGGATTTCTCCTCCAGATGGTGTGCGGCGTACAGGCATCCTTGCTGCGGCGTGAGTTGCGAATCAAGGCCCTGACCACTCAGGCGCTCGTTTCGGTGATCGCAGGCGCGGTTGTCGGAATCACGACGGCCCTCAGTGGGTTCGGCGTCTGGGCGTTGGTGGTCCGAGCGCTGGTCACTCGGGTTATCGCCGTCGTCATGCTCTGGCGGCTGAGTTCGTGGCGCCCACAGTGGGAGTTTTCTCGCCGGCATTTCAACGAGATCGCCGGTTTTGGATTCGCGGTCATGGGTAACCGCGTGCTTAACTATATCAACCAGCATTTAGACCAGATCTTGATTGGACGCTATCTCGGGACGTTCGCGCTGGGGCTGTACGACGGCGCCCACCGCCTGATGTCTCTGGCGACGAACCTCCTGATCGGAAGCTATTCGCAGGTCGCAATGCCGGCCTTCGCCAGGTTGCAGGGCGATATGCCTCGATTCCGGGCAGCCTTTAATAAAGCGTGCCGATTCATCACTCTCGTGGCGTTCCCCGCGTTCGTCTGTCTATGCGCGCTAGCCGAGGAACTCATCGTGACGGTCATCGGCCAGCAATGGCAAGATAGTGCACCGGTGCTGCGCTTGCTCTCGCTCGCCGGCATCATTCAGGCGATTCAATACGTCAACGGAGCCGCGATGATGGCTGTTGGGCGGGCGAATCTGCGCCTGGCGCTGCTTGCGGTCCACTCGACTGGCAACGTCGTAGGCTTTCTTTTGGCTTATCGCCATGGTATCGTGGCCGTTGCGGCGGCGTACACCATTCGTGCCTATGCACTGGCCCCGCTCGACACCTGGTTGAACTGCCGGCTCGGCGTGGTTGATTTCCGCGGGTTATTGCGCGCCGTCCGCACGCAGGCCGTCGCGGCTGGATTGATGGCTCTGGTCCTGATCTATCTGCGGGCGAGGGTCCTGGCGGCGTGGCCGGCTCCGGCTGTGCTGGCATGCGGTTTGGCGGTTGGCGGCGCAACTTACGTTCTGGCATGCCTGGCCCTCGACCGTCGCCTCGCCAGCGAGTCCCGCGATCTGCTCGCAATGTTTATCACGCGCCCAAAACCGTCTGCGGGAAACGACAGCGAATCATGCAACCAATGAAATCCGTTCGAGCCGTGAAATCAACCATGGCCGCCTGGCGCGACGAGCATTTGGCGCGACGCCTCGTTGCCGATGCCAGACGATTCGCGGAACAGCCAAGGCGACACCGACACGCCCTGGTGTTGCCAGCCGCCGGACCTGGCAGCCTCGGCGATGAAGCCATGCTCGTCGCGGCCGGCGACGTTCTCAGCCGATTCGGTATCGACAAGTTGACTGTAGTTTCGTACGGCCCGGACGAGGATTGGAGTCCGTTGGGCGCATTTAACTCGATCGTACCGTTCGGCCATCGGTATCAGACTGATTTCTGGACGACCTGCCGCGAGTTAATGATGCATTTTCGAGACGCAACGCATTTTCTGGTGCTCGGCGCCGACGTCATGGACGGTTTCTATAATCCGTATGAGGCTGTTCGGCGAGTGATCTATACGCGGATCGCCGCGGCCGCTGGTCTGCAAACAGCAATCGGGAGTTTCAGCTTCAACGATGCGCCCCATCCGCGCAGCGTTGCCGCCTTGAAGTCGCTCGACCCAACAACGGCGCTGATCGCAAGAGATCCAGTGAGTCAGCAGCGTCTCCAGGACCGCATTGCCCACCCTGTCGCATTAGGCGCAGATATCGCTTTTTTACTGGAGCCGGCGGCGGCAACACCGATCGTCGCAGCGCTGCGAGCCTGGTTGGCGACGGTACGAAGCGAAGGCCGGCAGCTAGTCGGCATCAATGCCAATTATCTTGTGGCACCCGATCATCGGCGCGAGGACCGAGGCGAAGACATGGTCGCCGCATACGCCGCCGGCTTGACCGGGTTCTTGCGCACTCGACGCAACGTCTACCTCGTATTGATCCCGCACGACTATCGACGAATGGCCGGCCGCTATGATGACCTGCAACTGCTGCAGATGATCGCGGCGCAGTTGCCCGCCGAATTCGCGCCCCGCGTGCGTGTCATCGACCAATCCTTGCGCGCCGCCGAGGCGAAAGCTATAGCGGCCGAACTCGATCTCGTCGTCAGTGGTCGCATGCATCTTGCCATCGCAGCACTCGGCGCCGGCGTGCCCGCCGCCGGAATCACGTACCAAGGAAAGTTCGAGGGACTCTGGAAGCATTTCGGGTTGAACGGCGCGAGCCTTGATCCTGAGCGGTTGTTCGCGCAGGGAGCGCTAGAGTCATTCCTCCGCGATTGTATCGACCAGCGCGACAGTTGGCGTACTATCCTCAGGAAGAGACTTCCCCATATCAACAGTCTCGCGCTCGTGAACTTCAATCAGCTTTGTCAAGACACGCAGGGCACAAGCTGATGGCGCGAATCCTCGTCATCTGCCAGAGAGTTCCATGGCCGCTGCAAGATGGGCACGCTCTGCGCGTGTTTCAATTGGCTCGCCATCTCGACCCGGCTCATACCTGCCATTTGGCGTGCCTACCGCGCGGATCCGAACACACGCGCAGCCTGCAGCAAGAACGATGTTTCGCATCGATCACTATACTACCGCCTTTTCCAGCGCAACGGCACTGGCGGAGGTTCCTGCGGCGCCATGGCGATCGCAATTACCACCGCCTTGCCTATCCGGACTACTTCGCGGCCGCTGTCGCGATGCTGCAAGACATCGTCGACAAAAATGCGATCGACGTCGTCGTCGCCACCCTGAGTGCCAGCGAGGAATTCATGCGACCGCTGCGCGGCGTGGCGAAGGTTCTGGATCAATACGATTGCGACACGCTGGCTGGCGAGCGCGAGTTGGCGGCAGCCCATGATCAGAGCTTCCTACGGCGGTTGCGCCACAAGCATCGCTTGTGCCAGATACGCGCCACGGAGTCGGAGTTGGCGCAACGGTGCGACATCGTGACCACCATTGCCCCACTCGATCGGCAGCGCCTGCTAGATCTCAATCCCGGCGGCCCACCGATCGAATTGATGCCGAACGGCGTGACGGCGAGTCTGTTGGTGAACGAGCCGGTATCCGTTCCGGCCGTACGGGGCGTCGCGTTCTGGGGAAATCTCGGCTATGCCGTCAATCGCAAGGCGGTCGATTACTTCTATCGGGAGGTTTGGCTGCCCCGCCTCAAACCGGCCGGCGTTCGGTGGGCGATCGTCGGACC
>JAQULN010000080.1:0-3762 GCA_028718575.1 Candidatus Krumholzibacteriia bacterium
CGCGAGCTAGTGGATCGCCTGATCCGCGAACGTGCGGAGCGGGTCGAGCTTCGGGGAGACCAAATCGTTGCCGACCTGCAAAGGCTCGCCCGCTGGTCGCTGGTGCCCGTCGCCGTGCTCGACAAACACGGCCGCGAGACTGGTGTTGAGCGACCGCTGGACGGCACGTTGGCGGCGCGATGTCTCGAATTGTTGGGCAAGACGCTAGCGTTGTTCGTGGACCGAAAGCAGACGGATTTCTCGGGCGAGGTTGAGCTTACCTGGTCGCCCGTTGTTGCTGTCGAAGCCGACGCCGAGCCCATGGACTGGCCGAGCGACAAGCCGGCCGTCGAGGCCCTGCCGGCCGTCGAAGTCGCGGCGCTCGAAAGCGGCGACGACCCCGAGCAGTCCGAACAAGATCTCGAGCCGGCCGAGCGTCCACGCTTCGGCGGGGCCGTGCTATGAGGCTGGAACTACCCTGGCCGCCGAGCGTCAACCGATACTGGCGATCCGTCGCTGGAAGGGTGCTGTTGTCGCGCCAGGGGCGCGCCTACCGTGCCGCTGTCATCGCCCTGGCCGGCCAAGAAGTCGCGCCCGAGGGGCGCCTGGCGTGCAGCATCGAGGCATGGCCGCCTGATCGGCGGCGCCGCGACTTGGACAACCTGCCCAAGGCCGTGATCGACGCGCTGCAGCATGCGGGCGTCATGCGCGACGATGAACTGATCGACGATTTAAGAATTGTGCGCCGGTCGCCTGTAGCAGGTGGTCGGTTGGTCATAGAACTAGCGCCGGCCCTCCCGGCCGGCATGAGATAAGGAGCGGCCTAGCGGCAGCACCAATTGCATCGCCCGCTGGCAACGACCGACCGACCGCCGCCCCGCGAGGGTCCGCGCCGGCCGGCGACCAGCGCCCACACAAAGCTCGCCGGCATCCCCGCCTAGGGGAGCGGACCGAGCCGGGATCATAGGCGACGGGGAGTGGCAGCGACGCGACGGCTGGAAGCGATAGGAAACGAGTGATGAGCACGAATCCGACACTAGAACAGTTTTTGGAAAAATCCGTTACGATGTACAGGAGCCTGGAGAGCGACCTGGCCGTTGCGCAGAACGACATCGCGGCGCTTCGCAATATGCAGGGCCTGGCCGAGCGCCCGCGCGGCCCCGTCGATTTCGAGGCGATCGGATCTTTCACCAAAGCCGCGATCGCTGCGAAGTTAGGCGGGCCTTCAGCCATGCAGAAGGTCGCCGCGCCCTGGAGCATTGACGTTGACGCTCGCGGCGGATACGTAGTGCCCCCGCAGATTTCAGCGTTCATCGACACCATTTTGAGGCCCGAGGGAAGCCTGCTCGCTGCGTGCACGCAGCATACCGGCGAGCCCGGCCGCGACTATAGGTTGCCGTACTACTCGACGGCGCCCGTGGCTGGCTGGCAACCGGCTGAGAACCAAGATCTATCCGAGCTGGACGTTGCGATCAACGCGATCGACCGGCCGCCGATTGCACTCGGAGGATATCTCGACGTGTCGCACCAATTGCTTTATGGCCAGTCGGCATTCGATGTCGGTAAGGCCGTAGTCGGCGAAATCTACAATGCCGCCAGGCAAGCGTTCGAGCTGGCCCTGGTGCGCGGCGAAGGTGGCGTTGACGCACCGTATGACGGGCTGATCGAAAGCGCCGGCAGCACGCAAAGCGCGTTGGCGACGGTCACCCCGGCGCTGGTCAGCAAGTTCATTTGGGAGTCCATCGAGGATGCCCCGAGCCTGGCGTTCGGCGGGAAGCTGGTCATGTCCCCGGCCGTGTTCGAGGCCTTGGCTTCGAGCGATGGCGGTTCCTCGTACACAAGCAGACTGAGCATCACGCCGACCGGCGGGATCCGCTTCGGCCTGCATGACATCGTCCGTACGCCGGCCGCGCCCGACACGGCGATCTTGCTTGTCGAACCGCGGCATGTGCACTTGGTCAACGCCGGCGATACATTGATTATCGACGATCGTTCGCAAGCAAAGTCGTTGACCGTCAGGTTGACGGCGGTCCGATGGGCGGCTTACGGAATCACACAAGCCGATGGCGTTAGCGTCGCCGAGATCTCGGCGCTGAGTTGACCCGAAGCGGTCGGTGCCGGCTTTCTTCCATTGGCCGGCGCTGGCCCTAGCACGGCGGGCGGTTCGCCTCGCCGCCCGCCGATAGAATGATTCCAGATTATGGAACGTTCCACAATCTGGAACGATGAAAGCGCGGCCGGTCCGTAGGCGGTTTCCGTGTCCCGCCCTTTGGACGCAAGTGCCGTTGCTGCGCCCCTGGCCCATCCAGCCGGGGGCGCTTTTGTGTGCCTAAGACCGAAGTCGGGGCCCGGGCCGCGTCCAATTAAATTAGTCTGCCACGGATTTATTAACTTGACACGGCAGACGGAATGTGCTATGTTACCGGCAGTCGATAATCAATCGCCTTCAAAAGTAGGTGAAAAATGAATGAGCTAACCCGCACCGTCACAGTCTTAATTCAGCTTGGCGTTGCAAAAACCAGCATCGCTAAGGGAACCGGACTAAATCCCGCCGATCTAAACGCGATGATCGACGGCTCCGCCGAGCCGACCGCGCCCGCCATGTTGAAGCTTGAACGCTTTGCACGGGAAACCATTGAAGCGAAGTTCGCTTCCGCTGCGCAAGCGATCAGCTTCGACGGGGGGGGCCCGCTGCTTGCCCGCGCGATGCTGCCGAGCGTCCGCCGGCTTGCCGCTGCTTTAGAAGCCGCTGAGTCACGCGCCGCGTCCGCCGCCGGCTGGCCGGCGCCGATCCCGGCCGGCGAGATCGACGCGCGAGTTCGGGCGTGCCAGGTCGCAGCGCTTGAGGCGGAGGGCCGCGAAGCTGCGATCCGCGCCGAGACTGAAAGCGGCTCGGCTTGGTGAAATAGTTCGCGCCGGCTTCCGGCCGGCGCTTGCTGAGGTAAAGGGGCGCTTGCGCGGGCGGTTCCGCGCGGCTTGGGTTGTTGAACCATGACACGGGAAAGTCTTCTCACCGAGTTTCAAGCGGCCGAGATCCTGCGGATCAGTGTTTTTAGCCTGCGCCGCTGGCGCTCCGAGCGCCGGGGCCAAGGGCCGGCCTGGGTGCGGCTCGGTAGAGCGATCCGCTACGAACCAAGCGAACTCGAAAGGTATGTTTCGGCCTGTCGCTGCACCCCCGACGCGGGGGGCGGGCGATGACCACGAACATGATCGCTTGCGACCTACTGGCCCGCGCGGTCGTGCGGTTGCCGTTCGACGAACGGGCAACGGCCGCGGAAATCCTCCGCGAACTCGTGAAGCTCGAAGCGGCAGGCGCCGTCGCGTCGAGACACGTTGCCCTGCGCAGGCTCGCCAGACTAGCGCCGGAGCCCCTGCGCCGCGAGCTATACTCGCAAGTCGGTTTGCGGCTGGCGAGCGGCGAGGGGGTGGCGTCATGACCGACCCCCGAAGTTCTGCCGCGCTTGCAGAAACATCAACGCCGACCTTCCCTGAATATGAGGCGACCGATCTTGCGAACGCTGAAAAGTTCGCCCGCCTGCACGGACATCACTTCCACTACGTCCCGGCCTGGCGGCGCTGGATCGCATGGGACGGCCAAGTCTGGCGCGCCGATGATCGCGGCTTAGCAGTCGAAGCGGCGAAGAGTGTCGCACGCGAACTTTTCGACCTGGCGCTTGCAACGTCGGGCGCGGACTTTCGGGCGCTTGCCGCGCACGCTAGAGCAACGGCGAGCGCCAGCCGTATCGCGGCCATGCTCGACCTGGCGCGGAGCGAACCGGGGAT
>JAQULN010000080.1:3862-9360 GCA_028718575.1 Candidatus Krumholzibacteriia bacterium
AACTTTTCGACCTGGCGCTTGCAACGTCGGGCGCGGACTTTCGGGCGCTTGCCGCGCACGCTAGAGCAACGGCGAGCGCCAGCCGTATCGCGGCCATGCTCGACCTGGCGCGGAGCGAACCGGGGATCCCCATTGACGCCGAATCGCTCGACGCGGATCCCTGGCTTCTGACCGTCGAGAATGGCACGCTCGACTTGCGCAACGGCACGCTGCGCGCGCACGCGCCGGCGGACTTCATCACTAAGCGGGTGCCGCATCGGCTCGACTACCCGGCCGACCTGAAATCGGCCTGCCCGCGTTGGTTACAGTTCCTCGCGGAAGTCTTGCCCGATGCCGAGACACGCGACTTTGTGCAACGCGCCGTAGGATATTCACTGACCGGCGACACGCGCGAGCAATGCCTGCTCCTTCTCTGCGGCTCGGGCTCGAACGGTAAATCAACGTTCATCGAAACGTTGCTCGACGTGGCCGGGGACTTTGGACTTCGGACGCCGAGCGAAACGTTGCTCGCGAGGCGCGGCGACGCGATCCCGAACGATGTCGCGGCGCTGCGCGGCGCCCGCCTAGTCGTGGCAAGCGAGACCGAGGACGGCCGACGCCTGGCCGAGTCGCGGCTGAAGGAACTGACCGGCGGCGACACGATCAGCGCGCGTTACATGCGCGCCGAATGGTTCCAATTCCGGCCGACCTGTAAGCTCTGGCTTTCGACGAATCATCGGCCACAAGTCCGGGGAACCGATCATGCAATCTGGCGGCGCATCCGGCTGATCCCCTTCGAGCAGCGTTTCGGCAACGGCGGTCTGCCGGCGGACCCCGGGCTGCGCGACAAGCTCCGCGAGGAGCTCCCCGGCATCTTAGCTTGGGCCGTTCGCGGCGCCGCCCTGTGGCTCAAGTTCGGCCTGACCCCGCCGGCATCGGTCACGGCAGCGACCAGCACCTACAGGAGCGAGCAGGACGCGCTCGGGGAGTTCTTGGACGAGGCGACAGAGCCCGACCCGACGGCGACCATCACGGCGGCGGAAATCTTCGGCGCGTACAAGGCTTGGTGCGAAGCCGGCATCGAACGGCCGATGTCTAAGCGGGCTCTTGGCTTAGCGCTGCAAGAACGCGGCTTTGAACAAGCCAAAACCATGACGGCCCGCCTGTGGCGCGGCCTGGCATTGCGGGCTCCATGACGCATATGACGCTTAAACAGTAAAATCGGGTTAACGCCTCGTGAGAACGACATAGGAAAATTAACCGGAAAACACCGTTCATGCGTCATAAGCGTCATGGAACGAGGCTGGAATTAATAGGCGACTTCCGACACAAGTTTCCGATTCCAGGTCGGCAACGGCGACCGCTTGATACGTAGACAAGAGGCCGGCGACGGTAAGCCGTTGCTATACGGCTAGATAGAAAAGCGCCAATGTGGCCATGCAGCATCGGTGCAGCAAAGGCGGAGCTAACATGGTAAAGGTGAAACTTTCAACGCAGGAGATTGAATTGGTCCGTGTTAGCACGCTGCGCTGGATGTTAGCGCGCGGACTGTCAGCCGAAGAGGTGGCGCACCGTATGCCGGGGACTCGCGCCGATAGTGTGCGAAAATTCCTGATAGGCCGAAGGTTGTCGCAACATATTGCGGCCGAACTAGTGCGCCGCTTTCCACTCGATCTTGTCTACTCGCCGCCGTCCGTCTCGCCGAGCCCGGCCGTTGCGGCGGAGACTGCCGCGTGCACCGTATCGAGCAGTAGGTGACTGTATCGCGCCGTTGTCGCTGGCGACGCATGGCCAAGCTGGGCGCCGATAATTTGGAGGGACGCGCCGTTGTTCGCGAGCAAGGAAGCTGCCGTATGTCGCAAGTCGTGCAGGCGAATCCCTGGCAGTTCTGCAAGCGCTAGGACGCGTTCCCAGCCGCGCTTGATGTTCACTAGGTGCTGGGCGCCGCGCGTGCCTTTGCGCTTCGCCGGGAACACGTAGACGGCATCCCGCGGCGCTTGCTGGCGACGCTGCCGAAGTATTTCCACGGCGCCAAATGGCAGCGTTACTAGATAGGCGCGCCCGGTCTTAGTCTTTGCCGCTGGTATAAGCCAGCGCCCGCCGTTTAAGTCAAGTTCACGCCATTCCATCGCTAGCACGTTCATTTTCCTGGCGCCGCTCAAGAGCAGGAGCTTGGCGGCATCGTGCACGGTCCAGTCGGCCGTTGCTTGCGCGTCATGCTCAAGTGATTGGTACAGTCTGGCGATTTCCTCGCGCGTAAGGTAGCGGTCGCGCGGCGTTTCTTTGTACTGCTTAGCGCCGGCGGTCGGGTTCGGTCCTGCGAGCTGGTCGGTGTCGATGGCGACGTTGAACATGCAGCGCAGGCAAGCAAGCGTCCAGTTAGCGGTCCGCTCTTTGCCGGCGGCGCCGATGTCGGCATGCAGGCGCCGGACGGTTGCCTTGTCGATGTCTCGAAGCTTGAAGTCGCCTAGCTGCGGTTCGATATGCAGGCGCCAGGTTAGGCGATACTGGTAGGCCGTGCTGGGCTTGAGACGTTGCACGTGCTGCGGCCCGAAGGTGCCGCGCCAGAAGTCGCGCAAGGTAGGGGCGGCGTTTCGTTCGCGGCGCTCTTGGTGCGGGTTCTCGCCTCGGTCGATGGCCTTGGCGATTTCCTCGGCGCGTCCTAGCGCGGCGGTCGGGCTCCAAGCCGGGAACGTGCCTATGCGGATCCGTTGTTGCCGGCCCTGGACGCGCGTTACAAAGTAGAATGTTTTGCTGCGGCTGGTTGCGATGATGCAAAGGCGATGTTCTTCTGGATGATGGTAGACGCTGCGCTGGCTCGGTTCCGGGGCCGGCAGTTTTTTAATGTCCCTGACTTTCCAGGCGACGGTTTGTTCTGATAGCTTGCCCATGATTTTTCCCCGTGTTAGGTTAGCGTCTTGGCCCCTTGTCAGGTTGACAACAGTCCGGCGGTCAATTCATGGTGCAGCATCCGTGCAGCATATTCAAGCTAAATTGTGCTAAAATGAGCGTAGATAATGTCTCAAGGTGTGGCCGTAAGTTATCGAATAAGGTAACTTATGCGAACGCATGCGAAAACGTGCAAAGTCCACAAAAAATGTTTGACAGACAAGAGGCCACTGGTTCGAATCCAGTATCGCCCACCATGTTCCCCATCGCCGGCGCCGGTTTCGTGCCGGCGTTTTCCTTGGCGGCGAACGGGTTGCCGGCTTCGATTCGGCTTTGCGCTTTTTTTCGCCCGATCTTTTCTTGTCGGCCTGAGCCCTCGCATCTCGGCACTCGCGGCGCTCGATTGGCAGTGGGGCGCCCGCCCTGCAACCGTTGGAGTTGGCATGAACGATCTCGTTTTCAGCCTGCCTGACGGCGGTACCGTCAGCATTCGCCAGGGTCAACCGCTGCTGGAAGCCGTCCGCGCTATCGGCGACGGCTTGTTGCGTAATGCGCTGGCCGTGAGGATCGACGGCGTCAACCACGCCCTCACCGAACTCGCAAACCGCGGCGGTGCGCTGGAAGTGATCACACGCGGGAGCAAGGACGGGTATGAGACGCTCCGCCACTCCACCGCGCATCTGATGGCCCACGCGGTCCAGGCGCTATATCCGGGCGTGAAGTTCGGTTTTGGGCCCTCCATCGAGAATGGCTTTTACTATGATTTTGATCGCGCGGAGGCATTCACTGAAGACGATCTAGTCAAGATCGAAGACAAGATGCGCGAGATCGCGGCGGCGGATCTACCCATCACGCGGGATGTCGTCTCGCCGGATCAGGCGCGCAGTCTTTTTCAGGATCAACCATACAAGCTCGATCAGATCGCCGCGCTAGGCCCCGACACAGAACTCAGCATCTACCGGCTCGGCGATTTCGTCGACCTCTGCGAGGGGCCGCATGTGCCCAGGACCAAAGAACTCAAGGCCTTCAAGCTCTTGAGCGTAGCCGGCGCCTATTGGCGAGGCGACAGCTCGCAGCCCATGCTGCAGCGCATTTATGGCACGAGCTGGTTCAAGCAGAAAGAATTGACTGAGCATCTGGCGATGCTGGAGGAGGCCCGTAAGCGCGACCATCGCAAGCTCGGGCGCGAGTTGGATCTCTTCGGCATCATGGAAGATGCCGGACCAGGCCTCAGCTTCTGGTTCCCGCGCGGCGACATCCTGCGCACGCAGCTGCTCGAGTATCTGCTCGCCGTGCTCCGGCGTTACGGTTACAAGACCGTGACGACGCCACACGTATCGCAGGCGTCGCTCTGGGAGACGTCGGGTCACATGCAGTTCTACCACGACAAGATGTACCTATTCGAGCAGGACGAGCGGCAGTATGTCGTCAAGCCGATGAACTGCCCCGGCCATATCCTGCTTTATAAGCGCAAACCGCGCAGTTACAGGCACTTGCCGGTCCGGTACGCTGAACTTGGCACGGTCTACCGCGCGGAGCTGAAGGGCACGTTGCACGGTCTCTTGCGGGTTCGTGGCTTCACCCAGGACGACGCGCATATCTTCTGTACGCCGGATCAGCTCGAGGACGAGGTTTCGAGCTGTCTGGAACTCGTCAAGGAAGTTCTCGGAACGTTCGGCTTCCATGAGTTCCAGGTCGAATTGGCGGTGCGGGACCCTCAGAACAAACAGAAATACGCTGGACTCGATGCCCAATGGGAAGCTGCGGAAGCAAGCCTTGTCAAGGCGATCGCGCGCCACGGTCTCGATTTCTCTCGGGAGGAGGGCGAAGCGGTTTTCTACGGCCCCAAGATCGACGTCAAATTGATCGATGCCATCGGCCGCAAATGGCAGGTCTCGACCGTGCAGTTCGATTTTAACCTGCCTCAGCGGTTCGGCGTCACCTATACCGACTCGGACGGCCAGGAACGCTACGCCTACATGGTGCACCGCGCGATCCTGGGATCGGTGGAGCGTTTTATCGGCATATTGACCGAGCATTTCGCCGGCGATTTCCCGCTCTGGCTGGCGCCGGAGCAGGCACGGGTCATGTCCGTCAGCCGCGATCAGCACGACTACGCGAGCGCGGTCGCTGCACAACTGCAACTACAGGGGCTGCGGGCCGAGGCCGACGCGCGGGACGAGAAGATCGGTTTCAAGATCCGCGAAGCCGAAACCATGCGAGTGCCATTCATGCTGGTCGTCGGCGGCCAGGAAGAGGCGGCCGGGCAGGTGGCAGTCCGTCGCCGCCATCAGGCGGAGCGGCGTGTCCTGCCAGTTGCCAGCCTGGCGAGGGAAATGCTTGACGAAATTGCGCGCCGAGCTTAGTTTATCGGCAATTCAGCGCAGCGTCCGGCGCGGGATCGATCGCCGGGCGATATGGCAAGTAGAGGACCTGCCTCTCACCGTAATTGGCCCGCCGGTTGCTCGGTCCGGCAGGACGATACGGTTGAAGATTCCCGAGGCGGGCTGCTATGCCCGCCTCGCGGCGTTTGGCGGGGAATTGTGCGCGAAACTAGGCAGGAGGTTTACTCATCAAGGCCAACAAGACGACCCGCGTCAACCGGATGATCAGGATTCCCCGGGTGCTGG
>JAQULN010000081.1 GCA_028718575.1 Candidatus Krumholzibacteriia bacterium
TGACGAGCACCGTGTTGCGGGGTTCCTGGTCGAACCAGAGACCGGGCCGCAGCGATGAGTCGAAACGGTCCGGATCGGCTTGGCCGTTGCGCCGGTCGAAGCTCATGCGCCCGTGCGACCAGACCACGTAGAGCGTCGAACCCGGGCGATATTCCCAGCGGTAGACGAGGTTCAGATTCAGCGCGGCGTAGGTGAAGTCGAAGGCCCGCGCGTCTAGGTCGTATGGCCGCAGGTCGCGGCTGTCAGCGCGCGCGAGGTAGCGCGGATCGGCGTAGCGCCCCGCGGTCAGATAGGGCTGGAGGTAAAGCTCCAGCGATGTGTCGCGATTGGGCAGCCAACCCGCGCGCAGCGTGGCGTCCAGCACCTGCTGATCGAGACGGCCGAAGACGTAGGCGACGCCGTCGATGCCGATCTCGCTGTCGGCGCGGTTGGTGAGCCAGTGAGCGTCTTCCTCGCGATCTTGATAGTTCGCCGACAGACGCAGGATCAGATGCCGGCCGGCGTTCCAGCGCAAGGTATAAGTCAGCGACCATTCGCGGCTGTCGAATTCGTTGATTGCGCCGTTGAACTGCAGCGCATGGACCACGTCGCGCCGCCAGTCGGACTGGACTTGTGCGAAGGCCCAGACGTACGCGGCCGTGGTCATCAGCGGCCCCGACCGGCCGTCGAAGCGGCGGGTGTTATGCTTCGACGTGCCGGTGAAGCCCCTCTCGATGCTAAGGCCCAGCTCCTGGAAGTCGTGCGTCTGGTTGTAGCTGTCGAAATAGAGATAGGTGGTTTGATGATGGCCGCGGCCGTGGCGCCAGGCATCGCCGGCGCCACCGGCGGCCGCGCGCGTCTGTTCGCCGTAGAACCAGCTCCGGTAGATCTGCAGGTACTGGTAGGACGTTTTGAATAGACTGCGGTTGCCTTCGGCGTCGTAGCGGTACTGCAGCCAGGCGCGCGAAGTGATCTCGTCGTTGGCTTGCAGAAAACCGATGTCGTTGGGGTCGAAGCGGTCGCTCTCCCAGGTGCCCTGCAACGCCGCGCGGATCTTGCCCGCTTTTTTCCGCAGGTTCAGGCTGCCGGCCGTGCCGTAGATGGGATCGTGGGGGATGGTCGGGTCGGCGGCAATCGGATGCGGGTCGACGACCGTGCCGACGGCGCTGCCGTCGATGCCCCACGCCTTGTCGAGCAGATTGAACTCCCAATCGACGCCGCCGCTGTAAGCGTCGCGGCGTTCCTGGTGATCATCGGGGAGGCTCGGTTCCGGGCGGCCAGCGTCGCGACGCCAGACGCCTGTGCCCATCAAGCCCACGCGATGGTTGCCGCCGGCCATGTCGCGAGCCAGCCGCACGACGGCGTAGCCGGTCTCTTGCTCGCCGCGGCGTAGAGGATTGTGAATGCGGTCGGGTGCGGTGACATCGGTGTAGGCGCCGAGCGCAGCCACGGTCCAGCGGCCGCCGAGCTTACCGGTCAGCTTGCCGGCCGCGCGGATGCGGCTGCCCGACTGATCGGCGCCGATGCGACGCGAGTAGAAGAGATTGAACTCCGGGTGGGTGAAGAAGCGAGCGCCCTCGACGAAGAAGGGTCGTTTTTCTTCGTAGGAGGTCTCGAAGGGCGACAGGTTCAGGAACGCGGGGTCGGCCTCGACCTGGCCGAAGTCGGGTTGGAAGGTGGCCTGCGCCGTGAGCGCACCGGTGAGGTTGTACTTGAAATCGGCGCCCCAGTTCAGGTAACGGGTGAGAGCTTCGTTACGCTCGGCCGGATTCGACTCGTCGGTCAGACCGCCGGCCACGTAAGGCAGGACCTCGAGGGCGCGGCGGCTCGTGATGCCGTCCAGGCCGGCGAGGGTGCCCCAGCGGCTGACGAAGCCCGAGTCGTTACGGTCCCAGGTGGCCCAGCCGGTGTCTTCACCGCGGCCGTGCATCCAGCGATAGATCTGCAGGCCCCAGACCATCGACGCGGCGGGGCGGAAACGTAGAGCTTGCAGCGGGATACGCACCTCGAGGTACCAGCCGCGTTCGTCCTCGGTGGTCTCGGCCTGCCAGACGGCGTCCCAGTCGGGGTCGCGGTCGCCGTCGTCGAACATGTAGTGGTCGACTTTCACGCCGTCGGCGTTGATGCGGAAGTTGTAGCCCGTCAGACGGTCGAGGTAGGGGTCGAGGTAGATGCTGATGAAGTCGCTGCTCTCGATGGTGTCGCGACGCGAGAGGCGGCGCGCAACCAGCGACATGTCGTCTTCCCAGCAGGCGAAGGCGAAGTAGAGGGCGCGGTCGTCGTAGGCCACCTTGAAGACCGTCGGAACCGTGGCCTCGCCACGCCGCTGCGGTTCGTGCTGGAGGAAGCCGAACCCGGTCTCCGCGCGCGCCCAGACGGCATCGTCGAGGCGGCCGTCGATGACGATTTCTTCGCCGGGCGCAAGACGCGCGGCGTTGATCTGCGGCCGGTCGTGGCGCCGGCCGTCGGCGTGGGCGGGGTAGAGGGGGCCGTCGCCATCGGGGGCGAAGTGGGCGAGGAAAGCGGCGGGGCGGTTGGGGCTCGCGGAGGCGGCGCGCGGGAGCGTGGTCTCGGCGAGCGCGGCCAGCGACGGTGCCATCGCCAAGGCCACGACCAGGACGGCTACGCGGGCGGCCGATACTCCTCTTTCGGATCCAGGCGGCGGCGTGTCGGGCAGGTCACGTTCGTCGGATACACCGCGCCGGTCGCGCAGAACACGTATGTCGCGCAATCGGCTACTAACCTGGCCGGGCATGTGGTTTGACCTCGCTGGCTGCCGGACTCGCTGGCCGCCGCCGGCGCGGCTGGGATCAAAGGCCGGATCCTACGTGAAGGACCCCGGCTTGGGCGAGCATGTGATGACGTGAATACGGGTGTTCGGGGAATGGGTTGCGAGGGGAGGGTTGGGCGGATGACGGTATCCGGCTGGACGAGCAGGTCAGCCGACCCTAAGTGTGCTCGCCGCACTCCTCGCGCAGCGACGCGAGCCCGCGGGCCAGCGCGCCGGGGTCCGCGAGCAGGCTCACCACGAGGTAGCCGCGGTCGGGCAGATCGAAGAAGTGCCCCGGGTGCATCAGCACGCCGTGGCGCTTGACCAGCGACACGGCCAGCTCCTCGTCCGGCCGCGAACCCGGCACGCGCAGGATCGCCGACCAACCGCTTTCGGCGCGCAGGCGGCTGAGCGGCGATTCGCCGCCGGTCGCCGCCGCGAGCACGGCGAGGTTCGCGCGCATGCGCTGCGTGATCGCAGCGCGGATTGTGGCGCCGATGGTCATGAGCGCCGGCAGCGCCGCCTGCACCGGCGTGCCGGCGGAAAGGTAAGTGTCGGCGACGATCTCCAGGCGCTTCGCTGCCTCTTGCCGCTCCGCCGCGGGGCCGCTCACCGCGATCCAGCCGAGCTTGTACTGCGGCAATCCGAGGCTCTTGGAGATCCCGTTCAACGTGAAGGTCAAGCAGCGGTGTTCGCCCGCCGTCGACGCCGGCACCGGCGCTGCGGCCGCGTGGGGATAGTCGCGGAAGACCTCGTCCACCACCAGCGTGAGACCACGCTCAGCGCAGAACGCGGCGAGCGCGCCCCGGTCGTCGGCCGCGAGGTAGACGCCGGCCGGATTGTGCGGCGCCACCGCGATCACCGCGCGCGTGTGCGTGGTCGCCGCGGCGCGCAGGGCCGCCTGGTCGATCTGCCAGCCGCCGGCGTACCGGAGCGGATACGGCACCGGCCGCGCGCAGGCGAGTTGCAACAGGTAGTCGAAGAGCGGGTAGCTCGGCACCGGCACGAGGACCTCGTCGCCGGGATCGCAGAGCAGCGCGAGCACGTGCGCGTACGCTTCGCTGGTGCTGGCGGTGAGAAAGAGGTCGTCGGGAGCGACCGTCAAGCCCTCGGCGGCGTAGGCGGCGCACACCGCCGCGCGCGCCGACCGCAACCCGCGGGGCTCGGGCGCATAGGGCGCGCCGGCGCCGCGGGCCATGGCCTCGCGCAGGTCGTCGAACGGATAGTCGATCCCGCAGGCGGTCGGGTTGCTCACGGTGAGGTCGTCGAGCGGAAGGCCGGCGGTGCGGCGGTTGGCCACCGCGATCGCGAGCGCGTTCGGTTGTCGGGTCCAGGCGGTCCGCTGGGAAAACATGGACGGCAGGCTCTCCTTCGGTGATCGAGCTGGGTGACAATAGAGCGATCGCGAGCAACCGCGCACGGATTAGTTTTTTGTATTGTATACCTGTGAGGACCAGGGGACCGACGCGCGACTCCAGACCGGCATGCGCTGACGTGGACGGCATGGACGCGAAACCGTGGTCCGGTGACGTGAATCAAGAAGGTCAAGCATGAGATCCTATCTCGCTGCACTCTTCATGGCGACCGTGCCTGCCGTCATGTCCCACGCAACCGACTTCTGCACCATCGTGATCCGCCCGACGGACAAGTTGGTCATCATGGTTGGTCAAAACGGCGATTTCTCCCGAGTACTGAGTACGTCAGTGACTCTCTCGGAGACTTCCGCCGGGCTCTACGTCGATGACAATCTGGTGATTTCGCGCGTCCAGCCATACTCGCAAGAGGAGCTGGAAATCCAATCCCGTCACCCATCAGTGAGAGCCGCCGTTGCTGCGGGCGTTGATCTCCACTCGGCTGTCGTAGCCTACATGGAGACCCGCGAGGGCATATTCTACGAACTATACAAGCTGTTCAGAGAACATATCGATTCTCTGACGGGGCCGGAGATCATTCCACTCGCCGAGCAACTTCTGGATAGGTTGGATCCCGATCGCGAGTACGTCGTAGGTTTCGAACCAGATCCAAGGGACAGCGACTCTATATACATGTATTTGCCGGAGTTCTCGTGGATAGATGAATACGGTATTGAGCCTATTACGCCAATAACCGTCGACCGGTTTTCGTCGACGAGAGAACGTAGCGAGGATGGCAAATCGTTCATCACGCGAATCAATCCCTTTCTTGATTGCGAAAGATTGGCGGCGGTTGCGGCTACAGCCGCAAGTCTTGGCGCTGGGGATCGATTGATTTGCATCGTCATCGGCGGTGGATGGGGGGTAGACATCAACACCTATCTCAACGAAGACGCCATGTGGCGCAACGTCGAGGAGAGGAGAAGATTAGGTAGAAGAACACGATGAATCGTCCGGAGATCGCCCGCTCAGTTCAGGTCATCGCTTGACACCCGCCCCGTCGCCCGGCTACCGCTCGCTGTGCATGGCCGCCGTCGACCGCGCCCGCGCCTCCCGCAATCCCTCCTCGGCTTCCCCTGTCCGCGCATCCTCGGTGCCCAGCGCCGCCGCGAGGATCCGGTGCGCCTCGCCAAGGGCGGCCTCGGCGTCGCCCGGGCGCCCGAGATCGACGAGGCAGCGGCCCCACAGCGTCAGCGCGCGCCCGATCCGCCAGCTCTCGGGCGGCAATTGCGAGCGCAGCGCGGCGACGCTCGCCGCCAGGTGCGGTTCGGCCGCGCGGGGATCGCCGCCCTCGTGCAGGGCCTGTCCCAGCAAACCCTCCGCGACCGGGGTGTACAGATGATCGGGACCCAGCGCGGTCAGCACGCGGGCGCGCGTCTCGCGGATCGTGGCGAGCGCAGTCGCGGGGTCGTTCAGACGCAGATATAGCAGCGCCAGGTTGAGGCGGCTGGCGAGCGTCGCCGGATTGTCCGGTCCCAGGAGCGTTTCGCGCCGGCGCACGACCGCTTCGGTATGAGTCAGAGCTTCGTCCAGACGCCCCGCGTCGGACAAGCCGAGCGCGTAGTTGCTCAAGAACCGCAACGTCGTGGGATGATCCGGTCCGTAGACCTCGCGCGCCAGGTCCCACGATCGCTCGTACAAGGGCAGCGCGTCAGCGTGCCGACCGGCTTGGCGGTACAGGCTGCCGAGCGATTGCATGTCGGCCAATAGACCAGGGTGATCGGGCCCGAGGTGGTTGCGGTCAAGCTCGAGGGCGGCCAACAACAGCTTCTCGGCAGCCTCGA
This sequence comes from Candidatus Krumholzibacteriia bacterium, assembly GCA_028718575.1. Lineage (GTDB taxonomy): Bacteria > Krumholzibacteriota > Krumholzibacteriia > LZORAL124-64-63 > LZORAL124-64-63 > Glo-17. Next base: position 5,946 of record JAQULN010000081.1, read on the forward strand.
ACTCGCCCTTGGCGAGGTAGGCCGAGCCCAGCGCCGTCAAGAGGCTGCTCCTGAGGTCGGGGCCGACCGCCGCGCCCGCGGCGATCAGGTCCCGGGCTTCTTCGAGGATCGTGATCGCGGCGTCCGGCTGCTCGTTCAGCACGCGGACCCCGCCCAGGTCGATGAGCGCCGTCACGAGGTCGGTCGCGGTCCGCCGCTCGCCGTGACGTTGTTCGTGCAGCAACGCGACGAAGGTCGAGTCGGCCGCCGCGTACCGGCCGGTATCGCGCAGCAGCAGGCCCTGCTCGCGCCGCAGCGAGGTCGTCGATCGGTCGAGCGGCGGGCGCAGCGCCAGGCCCTGCGCGAGGTGGTGCGCAGCCTCGTCGAAGCGCGCGAGGTCGCGGTAGACCCGGGCCATCACCAGATGCAGGCGCGCGGCCACGTCGGGCTGGCCGGCGAAGTCGCGGCTCACCCTGGTCGCGGCGGCGTCCAGCACTTCGACCACGGTCACGTCGCGGCCTTCGGCGCCCGGCACGGCCGCACCGAACATGGTCGACAGGAACGCCAGCACGTTCTCGGCTTCGGCGCGGGCAGCGACCGCCGCGGCGCGCTCGTGCTGCGCCGTGACGAGCGAGTAGGTCAGACCGCCTGCCGCCACCGCGAGAGCTGCCGCGACGATGCCCGCGAGCGCGAGCCCGCGCCGGTGCCGGCGCATGTACTTGCGTGCCCGATAAACGAGCGATGGCGGGGCGGCTTGCACAGGCTCGTCGGCGAAGTAGCGCTGCAATTCCAGCAGCAGGTCCTGCACGGTCTGGTAGCGCCGCAGCCGGTCGGGCTCGAGGGCGCGCAGGGTGATCCAGTCGAGATCGCCGCGCAACATCACGCGCACCCGCTGGATATCGCCGCCGCGCCGCTCGGCGAGCGTGGCGATCGCCGCGTTGACCGGCCGCCACCGGCGCGACGGCGGCAAGGTGGCCGAGCGCCGCAGCAAGTCCTCGTACTCGGCTGGCGCGCGGCCGCGGAACAGCTCCGTGCCGTGCGGCAAGCGGCCGCAGAGCAACTCGTAGAGGATCACGCCCAGGCTGTAGACGTCGGTGGCGGTGTCGACGCCCAGAGCGGAGGCGGCGGCTTGTTCGGGGCTCATGTATGCCGGCGTGCCCACGGCCCGGCCCGGCAGCGTGGCCAGCGGTTCGGCGGCGCCGGCTCCGTCGGACATGTCGTTCGCGCCGGTGGCGGCCGCATTGGCTGCGGCGCTCGCCGCGCCGGCGAGGCGCGCCGCCCCGGCGACCTTGGCGAGGCCGAAATCGATGATCTTCACCAGCGGCCGCCCCTCGACCAGGGCGACCAGGATGTTCGCTGGTTTCAGGTCGCGGTGCAGAACGCCGCGTTGATGAGCGTGCTGGACCGCGAGGCAGATCTCTCGAAACAGTTCCAGCCGCGCGCGGATGCCCAGCCGCAGCCGGTCGCAGTACGCGGTGACCGGCTCCCCGCGAACGAGTTCCATGACGAAGTAAGGGCGTCCGTCCGGCGTCGCCCCGGCGTCGACCACACGGGCGATGTTGGGGTGGTCGAGCAGGGCCAAGGTCTGCCGCTCCAGCGCGAACCGAGACAGGATTTCCTGGGTGTCCATCCCTGGCTTCAGGAGCTTGAGCGCGAGCGAGCGCCGGATCGGCCGCGTCTGCTCGACTTCGTAGATGACGCCGTATGTGCCCTCGCCCAGCTGCCCGCGCAGGCGGTAAGGGCCGATCGTGTCGGGGACCGCGCCGGTTCGAGCGTGGCTGCCGTCGCGCGCAGACGAGGCGAAAGCCGGAGTTTCCGCCGGATCAGCCGCGGCGGTAGGCGCGGTGGAGACGATCGAGATATTAGGGGTCTCGGCGCGCTGCAGCAGCGCCAGGACTTCGTGGCGCAGGTCGGGGTCGCGCGGGCAGGCGGCTTCCAGCCAGGCGTGCCGTTCGGCCGGCGGCCGCGCGGCGGCGCCGTCGTAGTAATAGCAGAGTCGCTCTTGCCGTGATCGCTCGGAGGTGTTCACGCGCGGCCCGCCTGTTCGGAAAAGGATCCCGATAGAGGATAGTATAAATCTCGTATTTGGGCGAGGGCGGGTTCGCGCGACGGCCTGCGTACCCGGAACCGACGCCGCCCGGCGCGCATCCCGCCCGCAATCCCGCTCTTTTCTCCCGGCCCGTTCTGTTGTTCCATGAACGATATCAGGAACCGGACCGAACCCGGATGCGGTCGCGTGCGTCTGGATGGCGCTGAGATGCAGAGCGCACCGCGACAGAGCCGCCGCGGCGACAACGCCGCCAACCGAGGCGAACCGTGACCACGATGGACGACCGCACCCTCATCGAACGCTGCCGCCGAGGCGACGAACTGGCCTGGGAGGCGCTGGTCACGCGCTACCAGGCCCGGGTGTGCAGCGTTGCTTTCACCTATACCGGCAGCGAGGACGACGCACTCGATGTGGCGCAGGAGGTTTTCGTACGCGTCTGGCGGCGGCTCGACACCTGTCGCGACGCCGACCGTTTCGCCGGCTGGCTGCTGCAGATCGCGCGCAACGCGTGCCTGGATCACTTACGCCGGCGCAAGGCGCGGCCGCCCGCGCAAGACCTGCCCGCCGACGAGCTGTGGAACCTGGCCGACGATCGCCCGCGGCCCGATGCCCGGGTTACGGTGGAGGACCAGCGGCATGTGGTCGAGGTGGCGCTGCAGCACCTGAGCGTGATCAACCGCGAGGCCATCCTGCTGAAGGACATCCAGGGCCTGCCCCTCGAGGAAATGGCCAGCCTGCTCGACCTGCCGCTGGGCACGGTCAAATCGCGATGCAGCCGGGCGCGCATCGAACTGGCCAGGGTGGTGGCCGGGATGCTCGGCTCCGGGCCGCAAGGCGGCCCGGGCGCGGGGCCCGGTCTCGACGCGGAGGCGGCGCGATGAAGAACAATCCGTTCGATCCCCGCCGGCGCCAGCGACGATTCGGCGATCCCGACCTCACCCGCCGCATCCTCGACCAGACTAGCGGACGCGCCTGCGCGCGCGCCGAGCAAATCCTGGGCGGTCGCTGGGACGGCGACCTCGAGCGCGTCGACGCCGAACTGCTGGCCGCCCACCTGGAGCGTTGCGGCGACTGCCGCGCGCTGGCGGCCGCCCTCGAACGCTTGCAGCCGCTGCTGCCGCTTTTAGCCGAGCGCGAGCCCGGTCCGGCATTCACCGCGGCGGTGCTCGCCGCCACGAGCCGGCGGCAAGCGGCGACAGGTCGCGAGCCGCTGCTGCAGGTCGCCCCGGGGCCGCGGCCGGCGACCGTGGCGCCGCTCGCGACGGTCGAACGCTGGGCGGACCGGCTGCAACGGAGCGTCCGCCGCGCCTGGGAACGCCCGCGTTTCGCCCTGGAAGCGGCCTGGGCCGCGGCGGCGGGCGCGACC
>JAQULN010000082.1 GCA_028718575.1 Candidatus Krumholzibacteriia bacterium
CCCAGACACCCAGCAGCACCACGGCGGCGACCGATGCAAAGATCAGAAACTGCAGCGGGCCGAGATAGTGCTGGAACGCCAGGGTCGTCAGCGCGGTCGGGATGTTGCCCTGCGTCGCTTCCGGGATCGCGTGCCAGTACACCCAGGCGCCCGCGAACCAAGGCAGACAGAACACCAGCGTCCAGCCGCTGATCGCCCGCACCGCCCGGCCGCAGAACTCGCGATCGCCGCGCGTGAAAAACCCCGCGAGCATGAGCATGAGCAGCCCGGCGGTCACCAGCGCAAAGGGCGTGCGGAAGGCGAGCTGCGGTAGGTACAGCGGGTTCAATACCGCGGTCCAGAAGCCGGGTTGCACGGTCCAGATGCCGGTGTCCATCTGGAAGCCCAGAATGGCCACGATCACGGCCATGGTCAGCCACGAGTTCACCGCCAAGAGCACGCCGAGCGCCAGGTGGGTCCGCTTGCGGCGGCGGGCCCAATCGGTCTGCCAGCTCAGCGTGTAGATCACGATCAGCACGACCTCGGCCACGAACACGGTCCATTCGAAGAACCAGGCCCAGAAGAAAACCCGGATCAACGACCCGATCGCGCTGGGATTGACCAGGCTGGTCGACAGCCAGATGCCGACCCCGGTCAAGGCGCCCAGGCTCGTGGTCACGATGAAGCACACCACCAGCAGGCGGTAGGCGAGCCGATCCCAGCGCAGGTCGCCCGTCCGGATGCCCCGCCATTCCAGCCAGGCGATCAACGGGATGGCGCCGACTGCGAGCATATGGTTGATCAGCACGTGGACCGAGGCGATAACGGCGATCAGCAGGCGGTTGCCGAAGAAATCGAGGTGAAAGACGGGGAAGTCCATGGCTTGTCGACCTTGCGCGGGTGAGCCGGGACCTTGTTGATCTCCTATTGCCGCTGTAGACTTTGTGCTGGCAAGGAGGGCAGCGGCGCGTCAGGATAGGCGCACCCGGCAAGCGCCGTCAACCGGCGTTGACAAAGGAAGAGGACGAGTGTCTTGCAGGCGGTGATCCACGGAGGTCGTTGATGGTTGCGCGTTGTGCGGCTCTTGTCGCTGTATCGATCTTGATTCTGGCGCCGGCTGTCGCGGCGCAGGACGCTCTGGCGGCTGTGACGTGGGACGAGGCGCTCGCGCTGTCGCGGCAGCACGATACGCCCATCTTGATCGACTTCTTCACCGAGTGGTGAGGCGGCTGCAAGCTGTTCGCCCGTGAGGCGAACGAGAACGAAACGCTGCGGTCGGCCCTTGAGCGGGTCGTGCTGCTGAAGAATGATTGCGAGAAGGGCGCCGGCGTCGACCTCGCCAAGAAGTACGAGGTGCGCGTCTATCCGACCTTCGCGATGGTCAACCAGGCGGGAGAGGTTACCGACCGTTGGGCCGGCTACGAAGGGGTCGACGTTTTCATCGCGCAGGTGGACGCCGCTCGCGCGGATATGACCACGATCGAGGCCAAGCGGGAACGGTTCCGCGACGAGCCGACGCTCGCGTTGGCGCTGTCGCTGGCTCAGTACAGCGAGGCGATATTCGCCAGCCGCGATGCGGTCGACTACTTCCGGCACATCGTGTCGCTGGCTCCGTCGCGCGCCCAGGAGATGCGCCGCAGGACCTTCCAGGCGATGTACTACGGCCTGCGAACGCAAGAGTTCACTGCCGACGAACTGCTCGCCGAAGGGCGGGCGCTGCTCGCCGATCCGCAGCTCGAACCGAGCCAGGTGGTCCGCGTCGCCATGGCGGTCAAGTCGGCCGCCCCCGCCGCTGCTTACGTGCCGTTTTTGCGGCAGGCTCTGGACGCGACCGCCGCGGCGGAGTCGGCCGACGAGGAGGAAGCCGCGGCCATTGCGTCCTTCCGGCGCCAGCTCGCCGTCGACGAAGCGTTGCTGATCCAGCGCGACCGACCGCGCGGCCTGCAATTACGCCGCGAGTTGTTGGAGGACGGCTGGCAAGACGACCCCACGAGCTTGAATCGGTTCGCGTGGTGGTGCCACGAGAACAACCTCAACCTGGATGAGGCGCTGACGTTGGCCCGGCGCGGCGCCGAGCTGGCCGCGAGCGACGCCGACCGGGCCAATATTCTCGACACGGCCGCGGCGCTCGCGTTCAAGCTGGGCGATTTCGACCGCGCGGTGGCGCTGCAAGGCGACGTGATTGCCTTGTCTCCCGAGCGGGCGCGCTTCCGCCAGGCGCTCGAGCGATACGAAGCCGCGCGCGCGGCGCCGGCCGGGGAGATCGTCGAACCGCAAACCAAGGCGGTCTATCCGGCGCGCCTGACCGTCGCGGCCGGCGAGCGCGATGCGACGTTGGCGGCCACCGGCGTCGGCGTGCGGCAGCGCACGTTGCTGAAGCTCGACGTCTACACCATTGCCTCGTACGTGAGCGCCGGTGTCGATCTGGGCCGACTCGCGGGCGCACCCGGCGGTCTCGCCGAGGGTATTCTCGCCCTCGACGCGCCGAAGCGCGTGCAGATGGACCTGCGCCGCGGCATCGCCCGGCAGCAGTTGGTCGACAGTTTCAAGGACGTGATCGCGAAGAACTTCCGCGACATCGCTGCGTTTGCACGCGACCTCGATGTCTTCCTGGCGTACTTCGACCGCGACGCGCAGCCGGGCGACCGACTCGTCTTCGACTATTTGCCGGGGACGGGACTGGTGACCTCTGTTAACGGCGAGGTCAAGGGAACCATCGCGAACACCGCGCTGGTGGAAGCGCTGTGGACGGTGTGGTTCGGCGAGAAGCCGGTCGACACGGGCCTGCAGCGGGCGTTGACGGCGGCGGGGTAGCCCGGCCAGCATTTCCGATAGACTACCGGTGCGATCGGTGTTTCCATCGCCAGGTCGCCGCCACGACACGCGGTCGCGCGCACGCGAAATCCACGACCGAGGAGGATCGTATGCCCCCCAACCAGACAACCCCACCGAACGCCGCGCCGAAACATCTGTGGATCGTCGGGGCGATCGCGCTGTTGTGGAACGGCATCGGCGCGTTCGACTACCTGATGACCGAGACGCGCAACGAGGCCTACATGAGCAGGTACACCCCTGAGCAGCTGGCGTATTTCTACGGGTTCCCGGCCTGGGCGGTCGGCACGTGGGCAATCGCCGTCTGGGGCGCTGTGCTGGGATCGGTGCTGTTGTTGCTGCGCAAGCGCCTGGCCGTACCGGTGTTTGCGGTGAGCCTGGCGGCGATGGTCGTGACGACCGTTTACAACTACGGTTTGAGCGACGGCTGGCGGATCGCCGGCGGCGCCGGTCCGCTGGTCTTCTCCGTGCTGATCTTCGCGGTGGCCGTGGCATTGCTCCTGTACGCGCGCGCGATGGCGAGGCGCGCCGTGCTGCGCTGAGTCGCGGGCGGCCGCGGCCTCGAACTCGCCGGCCCCGGTCGCGACATCTCAGAGCCGAGTCTGTCTTGAAATCCTCGGATCGACTCTTTGCGGGCGAAGGTTCGCATCGCCGTAATTACCGTTGACTCTGCTATACACGAGTAATATAATCCGCAATCGTTCGACCGTCTTGAATCCACTTCTCAGCCAACCTCCTCGCGGTCTAGCTCATCATGAGTCGTCTAGAGTCTTCATGAGTTTTCTTGCGCGCCGACCTTGTCGGCGATGGAGGTCTACCATGATCACAAGGCCAATAGACAAGCACCGCCGCAATGAGCCGGTGCGCCTCGGATTCCGCGCGTCCTGCGCAGCGATTCTGCTCACGTTGCTGTTCGCGGTCCACCCGGCGCTGGCCGGACCGCGGATCTGCGCACGGCCGCAGGGGGTGCCGCTCCCGCCGGAGATCGCAGCCGCCATTGCCGCGCCGGACGGACCGGTTCCTGACACCTGGGGATTCCAGCGCCTCGTGCGGCAGGTGCGGGAAAACCGCCGCCAACTCGAGGCCGGGCTTATCACCGACGCACAGGCCGCTGCGGCCGGCGGCACCCGGGTCATCGGCACCAAGGCCATTCCGGTCATGCCGTTTCTCTACAACAACACCGCGGCCGCGCCTTATCCGGCCGCCAGCCTCCAGCAGCAACTCTTCGACGGCCCCTGGCCTACCGGCACCATGGCGGACTACTACAAGGAAATCTCCTACACCCTGTTCGGCGTCACCGGCACGGTCTACGATTGGACCACCTTGGCCGAAAACGACACCTACTACGAAGGTACTGGCAACGGATTGACCGCCAGCGGCGCGACGGAAGAGGTGATCATCGAATGCCTCGACGCCTGGGATCCAACGGTCGATTTCGGTCAGTTCGACAACGACGGCCCGGACGGGATCCCGAACTCCGGCGATGACGACGGCTATGTCGACTTCGCGGTGTTCATCTCGCCGGACATCGGTGGCGAGTGCCTCGGCAACAACAACATGTGGTCGCACGCCTGGTTCTTGTCCGGCTGGACGGGTTCGTCCTACGTCACCAACGACCCGGCGGCCGGCGGCGGCTTGATCCGGATCGACCGCTATTTCATCTCCGCGGGCCAAGACTGTGGGGGAGGACAGGCCGGCATCGGCACCATGTGCCACGAGTTCGGCCACGCGCTGGACATCAAGGATCTCTACGACACGAACAACATGAACGGCACGTCCGAGGGCCTGGGGCACTGGTGCCTGATGGCAGGGGGGAACTGGAATAGCCAGCAGCGTCCGGCCCACATGTCGGCGTGGTGCAAGGAGCGTCTCGGCTGGCTGAGCTACTTCCGCGTGACCCAGAACATCGAGAATCTCTGCCTGCCGCCCGTCGAAACCCATCCCGTGGCGGCGCGGATGTGGACCAACGGCACGGTGACGAGCGAATACTTCGTCGTCGAGAACCGCCAGCCGCTGGGCTTCGACGACCAGTTGCACGGCAACGGCCTGGTGATCTACCACGTCGACGAGGCGGTCTACGACGCGAACGCCGCGGCCAACGCCGTCAACGGCGACGAAACCCAAAAAGCCATCGACGTCGAGTGCGCCGATGCGATGTTGGCCGGCCACGTCGCCAACGCTGATGACCTCGATGCGAACATCAATCGCGGCGATGCCGGCGACGTCTGGTGCGCCGACACCAAGACAGCCTTCGACGCCGTGTCCATTCCCGATACGCGGTCGTATTCCGGCGCGGCGACCCAGTGCGCCGTCATCGATATCGGCTCCTGCGACGGCGATCCCGGCCAGCCGCCCGGCTGGATCTGCGCGACCTATCTGGTCGGCGTGCCGCAAGTGGCGAGCCTTTGCCTGCAGGACTGCAGCAGCGACAATTGCGCCGAGATCACGAACTGCAGCCAGTGGTGGGGCAGCCCCGATCTCTGGATCGACAACGACGATGACGGGACGAACGACTACCCCGCCGACGGCATCGAGAACCATCTCTGGTTCCGCGTCAAGAACCAGGGTCCGGGAACCCTGGCCAACACTCAGGTTCGCTTGTATTACTCCGATCCCGCCATGGGACAGCTCTGGCCTTCGACCGGCACGCTCATCGGGACCAAGACGATCCCGGTAATGAACGCGGGCGACGCGGTCGAGGACTTCGTCATCTTCGAATATCCCGACCCGCCGGTAGGCGTCGACCATTACTGCATCGGGGCGATCGCCGTGCATGCATCCGATCCCCAGAACAGCGAGTATCCGCCAAACGATAACAACGTCGCCCAGGTCAACCACCAGGTGCTCGTCGCGCGCGCGGGCGGCAAGAGCGACCAGCAGAGCTGCCCGGGTCCATTCGCCAAACGTTCGCGGATTCTTCTGCAGCCGGGCTACGACCCTGAAGGCAGCGGGCTATTCGGCGTGGTGCGTCTGGGCACGCCGCCCAACTTTGACGATGTCGTGATCCCGGATAATTGGCGGTTGGATTATGACCAAGGTCCTTATCAGGTGCCACCGGGGCAAGCGCTCGAGTTCTGGTTTACGGTCATGTCGGACGACGCGGAACACGGGCAAGAAGCTCATATCCCGCTGACGTTGTGGGACCTGCGGACCGAAACGGCCGCCGGCGGCGTCATCATGGACTACGTGATCGATTGCTACGACCCGCAGCCGCCGGAAACGGTGGCGATCGAATGCCGGGATCCCTTCGGCGACGACCTCGGCGCGCCGAATGTCAAGTTGTCGTGGCCCAAGGTTGTCCAGGACGTCCAGGGACAGCAGGAACGGGTCAAGCAGTACGAAGTGTTCCGCGGCCACAACCAGGGGCAACCGGAAGTTCTGGTAGCCAGGGTGGCGATCGACGCCGAGCCGACCGAAAGTGGTTTCCAGTGGTATGACTCGGTCTTGTGGCCGGACGGCCGCGAATACACGTACCGGATTCGATCCGTCGACCGCGCCGGCTCGCCAGGGCCGTTCTCGCCGCCGATCGTCGTGGTCTGCAACGCGGCGACGAGCGCGCCCGATGCGCTAGACCTACGCGGCTATCTGGCGCAGAACGAGCCGAATCCCTTCAATCCCAGCACCGTGATCCGCTTCCAGTTGGAGGTCCACGGCCCGGCCAGGCTGGTCGTCTATGATACGGCCGGACGCAAGGTGCGCACGCTCGTCGACGAAGTCCATGCTCCGGGCGAGCACGTCGTGACATGGGACGGCCGCAACGACCACGGCCGCCTCATGCCGAGCGGCGTCTATGTGATGCAACTGGTCGCACCGAGGGTGCATGAGACTCGTAAGGTCATCTTGGCCAAGTAGGAGGCCCGCGGGCGGTGGGTTTTGTATTCGGGAATTTCGACCGGTGCCGGGGGCTCAACGATGTCGAGACACCGTAGCCCCACGGCGCCGGTCCTTCATGAATAATTCGGGTTAGTGTCTTGGCGGCAGCAGTCCAGGGCGAGGCCTCACGAACCTCGCCGCAACACCGACAAGCCCAGCGCGCCGGCCGCCAAGCTCGCCAGGCCGAACACGCCGAGCGCGCGTCCGGAGCCGGCGCCGTACCGCGCGCGGTGCACGAGCCAGGCGCCGAGGCCGCCGGTGCGGAAGGAGGAACGCATCGCGCCGGCGGGCGCCAGGTGCGCAGGCACGGGATCGACGCGCACACGGAAGCGGGTCGCCGCGGGCAACGGTTGGGTTGCCGGCACGGCGGCCGCGGGCTGGTCGGTACTGGCGGTCCACCGGTAACTGCCGTCCACCGCTTCGACCTGCACCTCGTATCGCGACGCTCCCGGCAGCGGGGTCCAGCGGACCGTGGGCCGCTTGCCCAGCACGATTTCGTCCGCCACCGGACGCTCGATCACGGGTCCGCCGTCGCCCCGCAAGACCAGGCGTTCATGGGGTGCCGAGGGCGGCACGATCGCAAACAGCGCCAGGCTCGCCGCCAGCGCCGCGGTGCCGATGCCGGCGCTCCAGACAGCCCAGAATGACCGCTTGCGGTCACTCGTCGCCAGGACGAGCGTGCCGTCGTGCAAACCCGCGACAGCGTCGCGTTCAACCGCGAGTTGCAGGCGGCAATCGGCGCAGAACGCCACGTGCGTCTCGAGGCGCACACGCAGATCCGCCGGACATTGCGGATCCTGCAACTGCCAGAGCTGACGGCCGAGATCCGGGTCCAGGCAGACCTCATCCTGTTCGTCATCCGGCGGGTATGGCATCTTCTCGGTCATGGTGTTTTGGCCTCCTTGCGGTCATTGCGAACCACGGCAATGCCTGCCCCAGGCCTTGAACCGAAACGGAGGCGTCTTTGTAAGAATTTTTTTGCCTGCGCCAGGCAGGCGCCGCGGCGGTAATAGATACTCTGGACGGTGCCCAGGCCGCTGCGATGGCGCATTTCTTCGGGCGTCAAGCCTTCGACGTATAGGGCGTGCAGCAGTTGGCGGCAGGGTGCGGAAAGACTGCTCAGCGCCGCTCGCAGAAGCTCGGCGCGCTCATGCGCGGCCAGGTTGTCCAGAGGCGAGCGGCTGGGATCGGCGAGCCAGGTTTCGAACGGCTCGATGTCCAAATGGACATGACGCGAGCGATGGCGCAGGATATCGCGGCAACGATTGCGGGCAATGGTGATCGCCAGCCGCAGCGGGTGGCCGGCGAACCCCTGCTCGGCGCGCAGGTAGCGCAGGCAGATAATCAACGAGTCCTGCACGACATCGTCGATCTCTGCATTTGCCGACCCCAGCATGCGGGCCGTGTCCAGGCGGACATCGCGGAGGAGCAGGCGGCAGATCGCGTCGCCCGCCGCAGCGTCGCCGGCGCGGAATGCCGCCACGAGAGGACCGAAGGCGTCAGCATCGGTGTCGGGGGCGTCGTACGTCATGCCGGGCGTGGTCCGTCGGGGTGGGCAGCCTCTGTCAGGACCGCTATGGCGTACAGGCTTCACAGCGGTAAATCGTTGCCTTATGATAAGAAACTGCCTGCGGTGTGTCTAGCAAGACGCACACCGGCGGCTGCGTCGCCGTCACCACAAGGAAGCTCGATGCGATACCGGCATTGTCTCTGCGCGCTGTTCGCCATCCTGAGCGCCCTGGTGCTGATGACCGCCGGCTGCGGGAGCCGCGAAACCTCGCCGCCGCCGCCGGATAAGGCGACCTCGCCGATCGTGCGGGCGGCGGTCGCGCTGCAGGAATCGCTCTCGGCGGCGCCGCTCCCGCCGGCGGCGCATGCGGAGGCGGTCCGCCGCTACTTCCACTACAGCCGGCTCTTGAGTGATTCAAAGCAGCGTGCGATGGCCAGGGACGCGTTCTTCGCCGAGTGGACGGCGAATCCTCGTGACATCCTGCTGGTGGAAGTTGCCGTCGTCCACGGCAGCCGGCTGGGCCGCCCCGGCGAGATCCAGGCGCTGCTCGAGGCGGCGGCCGGTTCCGACACGAGCGCGGCGATCCATCATTTTGTGAGCGGTCGTCGCGACTGGGGCGTGCGGGCGGGAGCTGGCGCCGCGTTTCGCCGCGCGGCCGAGCTGGCAGCCGCGGGCGAACCCCTGCTGGCGGCATGGTCGCAGCTCCGCGCGGCAAGGCTCGACGCCGACGAAGGCCGCGTCGACGATGGCGTGGCGAGATTGGCGCGCGTCCTGCGGCCGGTGTGGGATGCCGGGGGCCCCACGCTCGCCACGATCCTGTGGCTCGATCTCTCGCTCGTGACGCGGCGCGCCGATCGGCTCAACGACGCCCTGGCCGCCGCCCGCATGGCCGAGGCGTGCGCGCTGGCGGCCGCGGACCCGTATCAAGGCAACCGCGCTCGCCTGGCCCTGGGCAACGCGCAGTTGCAGCGAGGCCGTCCCCGCGCTGCCGCCGAACTGTTCGCGGCCTGTTATACAGAGGCTGCCGATAGCGGCTGGGTCCGGCTGCAGAGCAACGCGTCCGGCTTTCTGGCCATGGCTGCCCAGGCAGCCGGGGACCTCGCCGGCGAAACGGCGGCGGTAGAGCGACTGCTCGCGATCACGC